>JACDEQ010000136.1 GCA_013816225.1 Armatimonadota bacterium
GTTGTAGCGAGCAACCCACAGCTGATTGCCGTTGGAATCGTATTTGATCGTTGCATAGTCCTCGCGGGTTCCCCCGCCCCAGGACCGGCCCGTGACGTAAACGTTCCCCGCTCCGTCGACCGCCAGCGAGTTGGCATAGTCGGCATAGTTTCCTGGGCCGTTGTAGCGACCAACCCACAACTGATTGCCGTTGGAATCGTACTTGATCGTTGCGTAGTCTTCGGCGGTTCCCGCGCCCCGGGAGTAGCCCGTCACATAAACGTTCCCCGCTGCGTCTACGGCCAGGGCCCGGGCCTCGTCAAGGGAGTTTCCTGGGCCGTTGTAGCGAGCTACCCACAACTGGTTGCCGTTGGAATCGCACTTGACCGTCGCATAGTCGTTGTTGGTCCCCGCGCCCCACGAGTAACCGGTCACGCAAACGTTCCCCGCCGTGTCCACGGCCAGGGCGCGGGCTGAGTTAGAGTCTTCTGGGCCGTTGTAGCGAGCGACCCATTCCTCCGTGACCTGCGCGAAGCCCGTAGCGGCCAATGTCAAAAGTGCGCACCCAATCAGACTGCGAGTTGCGTTTCTAAGTGTTTTCACAATGCCGTCCTTTGCCTAAGCGAGACGGTTCACCACGAGGATAAGCCAATGCCCGGGCAATAATAAAGCGATCCATCGGCGGAGGACTTCACACCCCTTCCCTAATGGTACTGGCTGTTAGCCCTTATTCTACCCGCAACCCAATCTCGTGGTCCGGGATGAGGCCCTCATGGTCACCAACCGATCCCAAGGGGCGCTATCGATGAATTGCCTTCCAATTGCACTTGTTTTTGGTAAGGTCGAGTAAACGAAACCAACCGCTTGCGCTAAGCCCTGGTCATACCGACGTAAGACAGGCCCCGCTCACGATGCCTGCGGCGGTTTAGGCCATGTCGCCCGAAACATTAGGACGTGAGCGCCTTCACCTGCGCAGCTAGTTCCTCTTCAGACAGGCCACGCAACACTAAGGCCGCGAATGCCGTTTCGCCTTCCCGCTTCGCCTCTACCGCCGCCTCCGCCCGCGGCCCGCCGGTTCGGGCCGACGTTAAAGATCACCGACTTATCAAGGTCGCCAGTGATCCAGACAGATGGCAGGCAATAAACGCCGCCATCTGGAAGCGCTTCGAAACCCTTGAGCGAGCTGGGAAAACAAGGCTCAAGTGAGCCTTGCTGCGGTGCTCTCGCCACCCTGGCCCCTCCATTGCAAGTCAGGAAAGTAACTGGCCAAAGCCGATGTCGTGGTCATCCAAGTCCTGGATACCGACCTCGCGGATTCCCCATGGGGTGTCATAGATGGAGTAATCGATATGAGATCCGGCTGCGGTCACTTCCGCATAGAGGCCGTCGGCGTCATCCACCCAAAAGTACGCGTTCCACATCTTTGTCGCTGTCCGGCGTTTTGGAGGCTAAATTCAACATTCCTCCAAAGCCTGGCAAGCCCTGATCGACACGAAGAACTTGCCAGAGCCGGAAGAAGCCCGCGACCCATTTGCAGAAGATGAATAAACGCAACGAAAACCACAACGAAAACAGCAAGCCCCTGTTTGCAGGGAACCTAAAACGGGGCATTCGCTATGATTTGGACGAACACAAGTTAGCGGAGATTTTCGCGGAGTACTTGCGGCCAGAAGACGATCCAAAAAGACTAAAGATTATCGACATCTGCCGCAAGTACAGGATTGGCTGGATGACGTTCTGGCGAATAGTCAGATCGAATCTTGTTGATCAGATGCCGGTTCGCTGTCCGAAGGAGGGCCGGCCACGCTTCGGGTTGCTTCTGCGAGGTAATGAACGTTCTCAACGATCTTCCCAACGCGCGAACCTACGAAGAATTGCCGGTTGCGGTGAGAGTTAGGCGAGGGGAAGGGGAGCTCATCCTTACGACACTGCGCCCGCACGGCGGGTTCGGCTGCCAACCTCCGAACTTGCAGTCGAACCCAGCGGGGATATACCTATTGCGCGGATTGATGCGCTAACCGCACATCCCAGCGAGTCCCAACCTCATTCCCATTTGTTTCATCTGTTTCTCCTTAGTTCCGCCCTATTGCGGGCGGTTATGTGTTTGGTTTCTGAATACCGACTTCGGCACGTTTTGCCGATTCGAGGGGAGTGTAAGTGGCGAGCGCAAAATCAGCGCAAAATACAGGCGCTTAGGCCGTGAAAGTTACGGATTTAAGCGAAGTTCGCTCAAGAGTGCGATGGCGGCGTCTGCCGGGAGGTGCCGGCCGGCTTCCCAGGCCTTGTGGAACTCGTCCTTGCCGAGGGCGCTTTCGACTTCGGCTCGGGCGGTTTCGTACCGATCCCGATAGAGCGGCGGAACCGGAGACCGAAGGTTTTCACGGATAGATTCGGATGCTGCCCACAGCTTGCAGGCGAGGGGCGGATCTTCGAGCTGCGCCGCGAGAACCCCCGCGCGCAGGAGCGATTCTGCCGCGCCGCCTATCTTGCCGATATCGGCGTGCGTGCGGACTGCTTCCTGCAGGAGTCCCAGGGCCTCCTCGTAGCGGCCCTCGTCGACAGCAACGTCGGCGAGCTGGCCCCTGGAGTAAGCGCCGCCCGACCGGTCGCCGATCTCGTCTCTGACCGAAAGACTCTCTTCGAAGAGACGGGCCGCCGTTTCCTTATCGCCCTTCGCGAGGGCGAGAGTTCCGAGGGCATCGAGGTTATGCCCCTGCCAAACGCGGTTTCCGATATCGCGGTTTATCAGCAGCGCTGCCTCCAAATGCTCTTTTGCCTCTTCGAGATTGCGCTCCAGAATCGAAAGCTCCCCCAGATTCGCCCGCACCATGGCGATCATCCTCTTGTCTTCCTTATCGACGAAAATAGCCAGACTGCGTTCTAAATGCTTGCGGCCCTCGGACAAGTTGCCCTGGTTGTATTCCATGATCCCCAGGCTGTTCAAGGGGTTGCCCAGGCGTTCCGACTCCCCGGCGTCTTCGTAGATCTCGATGCTCCTGAGCAATACCTCGCGAGCGGCGTCCGTATCACCCAGGAAACGCGAGCTGACACCGAGGCCATGGAAGGCTCGTCCGAGTGCAGCCCGGTTGCAATCTGCCGGCGCATGCTCGACAGCCAAACTCAACCAATGGTGAGCTTCCCTTTGGCTCCCGCGAACGTTCCAATGGAACCAGAGCCAGGCGGCGAGTTCGATCGCAATGTGGCCCGCGTTCTCGATCGACCACGCCAGTGCCGCGCGCATATTGTCGGCCTCTCTAGATAGCGTGTCGAGCCATTTCGACTGCTGGCCGCCGAGCGCCTCTTCATGGGCGAGGTGAGCAAGGCCGGCGAAGTACTCCGCATGACGCCAGTTGGCTTCGAGGGCGTCGTTGGGCGGAAGTTCCTCGGCAGCGAACTCGCGGACTGTTTCCAACATGCCGAATCTCGATCCGTCCGGACCGTGCTCGGACGTAATGAGGGACCTGTCACGCAGGTGCTCCAGCAGCTTGGGCGATTCGGGCTCGTCGCAAACCGCTTCCGCCGCGGCCTGCGTCCATCCGCCCCGAAAAACCGAAAGCTTGGTGAAGAAGGATTTGAAGTCGGGGAGCAACTGATAGCTCCAGCGTATCGACTCGCGCAGCGTCCTTTGTCGCTCAGGGAGGTCGCGATGCTCGCTCGACAGAAGCCCGAAACGGTCGTCGAGCGCTTCGAGCATCTCGTCCAGGCTTAGAGTCTGCGCCCGAGAGCCTGCGATGACGAGGGCGAGCGGTATTCCTTCTAGGTGGCGGCAGATCCGGGCGACCACGAGCAACGTGTCGGGCGTGAGTTGCAGATCGGCGTTCGCCTGGTGAGCCCTGTCGAGAAACAGCCGCACGCTCGGCTGGTCGGCTATGTCGCCGTCCTCAGAATCTGCTGCCGGCGGAGCAAGGGGACCGATGGTAACCTCCTTGTCGAAACCGACGTTCAGCCGCTCTCGAGTGGTGACAAGCATTCTGAGCTTTGGCAGCCGCTCGACCAAGCGCTGGAGGATGTCAGTTCCGCCCACGACCAATTGCTCGAAGTTATCGAATACGATCAGGGCGTCAGAGTCGCTCAAATACCGCACGATCTGGGTGGCCTCATCCTCGGAGGTCGGCTGGATGCCGAGCGATTCGATGGTGCGCGATGGTATCTCAGCCGGCTTCCGAACTTCCGCAAGTTGCACGAACCAAACGGCTCCACTATAAGCCTCTCGTTGCCGCCAAGCCACCTCTTGCGCAAGCCGTGTTTTGCCGATGCCTCCCGGCCCGCGCAGCGTGGCAACGCGCGCTGCGCCCGTGCTGGCGCTTTCCCCAGGGGTAGAAAAGTCCATAAGGAACGCAAGCTCCGCATCCCTGCCGAAGATTGGCGTGAGCGGAATCGTCGCATTCGATTCGAAGGTCGGCCTCTGCGTAGGCGCCTCGGCGGCCGTGTGCGCGACGATGCGCGGACGCGCTTTTGACGCCAGCTTCCTAGCGAAAACCTGTACAATTTCCGACGGTTCGATATTTAGCTCTGCCTTGAGCTTGTTTTCGAGGTTGCGGTAATGTCGAAGCGCGTCGGGAGCGCGTCCAGCGCGGGCAAGAAGCTCCATGACCAAGAGCGTGCTTTCCTCTCGCAAAGGGTCGAAAGCGACCGCGCCGATGGCGCAATCGATCGCCGCCGGAAGGTTCCCGTCAGCAAGGTGCGCTGCGAGTTTCAGCCTTGTGACAACGTTTTGTTCGGCGAAGTAGTCTCTTCTCGCTGCGATGTGATCCTCGGCCATCTCGGGAAGCAGCGGGCCGCCGTAAAGTGAGACGGCCGCGTGCAGATCGCTGTCGGCCCTTAGAACCTGAGAGAATTCGAAAGCGTCGGAAGTGCCCAGAGCAGGGTTTAGTCGAACCTGGATGCGGTCGGTCTGTACGAACGCGTTGCCTTCATGGCCGTCGTCATGTATCGTGCGGCGGATAGAAGCCAGGGCCTGCCGCAGGCTGTTTCTGCTGAGCTCCGGCTCGTCGCCCGGCCAAAACAGGTCCGCAAGCTCGTTGCGGTCGCGAGAGCGACCCATGTCGAGGGCCAGCGTTGCCAACAGGGAGCCCGCCTTGCGGGTCTCGAATCGCGTGACCTCTTGACCGTCGGGTAGCGTGACCCGCAGGCCGCCGAACATCCGAATCCGCCAATACGGCTGAGGCACGGATACATTGTACGCGTTTCCTCGCGGGGCATCAGGCAAAACTCCCGGTCAGGTTCCCTTCCAGAGCAACTCGGGCCTTGCGATGATCGTTTGCTCGCGGTTGGCCCCGATCGAGACAATCGACACGGGTGTTTCGGCGAACTCCTCGATGCGGGCGATGAACGACCGGGCGGTCTCGGGCAGTTCGGCTATCGACCTGCAAGCCGATATGTCGCCGTGCCAGCCGGGCATCGTCTCGTAGACGGCCTTCACCTTCTCGAGTTCATTCGAATCCGAAGGCATCCAGTCGGTTCGCGCACCCCCAACGTCGTAGGACGAACAAAGGCCGACTTCGTCGAATCCGCTGAGCACGTCGAGGCGAGTAACTGCGAGGCTGGTGAAGCCGTTCATGCGGCAGGCCTGTCGCAGCGCGACGAGGTCGATCCAGCCACACCTTCTTGGCCTGCCCGTTGTTGTGCCGTATTCGTTGCCGGCCTTGCGAATCCGCTCGGCGAGTTCACCGCAGACTTCGCTCGGAAATGGCCCCGAGCCGACGCGGGTCGCATAGGCTACACACACTCCCAAAACGTTGTCCACGCGGTTCGGCGAGAGCCCCGTGCCGATGCACGCGCCCGCAGAGATCGGGTGACTACTCGTTACATAAGGATACGTGCCTTGGTCGAGATCCAAGAGGGCTCCCTGTGCGCCCTCGAAGAGAACGGTTTCTCCACTCCGGATTGCTGCGTTCAGATCCCTTTCGACGTCAGCCACGTATGGCTTTAACTGTGAAGCGTAAGTACAGTATTCTTCGAAAAGCTGGTCGAAATCAATTAGCTCGCCACCGAGAAGGGTGAGCAGTCTGTTCTTGTAGGC
>JACDEQ010000470.1 GCA_013816225.1 Armatimonadota bacterium
CCCACGCACCGTTTCATGCTACGGTCCCCACCGACAAACGCGGACGCCGTTTGGCCAATGATCTTGAGGGAACCTGTAGTCACACCCGAGTACACGGGGAGGGGGATGATCGCCCCCGGCGAATCGAACTTCCAAACTGCAGTTAGACCCTGCGCATCCTCCTCGACAGCAACTCCGATAACATTCGGCGCAGGTCTCGCCATCTCGGCCACTCGCAGCTTCAGCTTTGCGATCGCCTCACCGAAATCTGCGGCCCGCACGGTTGCGAAGCTCTCGCCACCGAATGGCAGCGGGACTCCAACGGTGCCGACATAGTCCTTGCATACGAGCCGAAACCCACCTGATTCTTCGACCGCAGTCACGCTCGCAGGAGCGGAGGCAAAGCACAGCAAAATCGGCGGCCTCGCTTCAGCCCACGAGAGCAGCGCCCAGTTGCTCGCCGCCGATGGCACCCCGGGACCGACCGTTCCGTCCGACCAGCTGATAAAGGGCGCCGCAACGCTCTTTGCTCCCATCTCGAACCCGCCCGGCGCGTATTGAAGGGAGAAGCCAAGGCTGGTCGTCTCGAAATGAATCCGGGAAGGTGACCGAGGGGCCGCTCGCATCTCCAGTGTCTTCGCGTACCGTGACTGTTGAGTTACAACGAACCCGGTCCGCACAGGGCCAATAGATATATCGAAGCCGCCGGGCGCCTTTGCTCTAAAGAAGGTGGGGCCGACGTGGAAGGTCGCCAGCTCATGGATATGTCCGAATCCGAACTGTCCGAAACCGCCGACGAGCCCGGCAACGGCGGCGGCGCTACCGAATAGGAACATTCAGTATTTCGAACCCGAACCGCTTTGTTGTTAGTGAGTAGGTCACGCCCAGCTCTCGTGTGCCGAGGCGGTAGCCGAGGATGAGCGTGTGCTCGTTGATGATCGATTTCAGGTAGCGGTCGGTAGACAGCGAAGCACCGAGCCTCCACTGAGGGCTGACGTAATACGAAGCGTCTGCAAACACGCTATAGCTGTTGATGTCGAGGCTCTTCGAGCCAAAGAGGTTGAGCGAAAACTTGCTCAGGTCTACAAACAGATCCGTTCCCAGGCGATGCCGACCCGTGAGCGCCGTGTTGAGTGAATCCTGGGCATAGTCGTAACTCAACGCCATTGTCGCTTTCGATCCGAGGCGCGTCGATATGCCGACCTTTCCAAGAATGTTGAGCCCTGCGCCGGCTTTATTTCCCCACAGTTGAGTCAGAGTCAGATGCCCGTTCAAGTTGGCTCCATTCCACAGCTCTTGGGGCGCAAGCAACAGACGGCTACGGACACCCGCGCCCTCTTGCGCGGTTTGAGTCGGACCCAAAGTCGCATGAGACGAACTAGCGGTCAATCCAATGGAGTGCGTGATTGGCAAGTCACCAATTTTCCTCAGGTCAGTCTCGACGTTCAGATCGACGCGCTGACTCTCGTACCGGGTGCCCCTGAAGCTTCGCGTGCTTGTGGCTGAAAACGACGCCGTGTATCCATCGAAGAGTCGTGAAGCGTTGACGCTTCCGAATAGACCCTTGAAGCCCGGAAAATCGACGTTCGCATTGAGGTTGGTCTGTTCATCGAAACGCTGGCTGTGGTGCCAGCTTAGGCCCATGTCCTTGCCGCCGATCCCCGCGAGCGTCAGGGACCCCTCGCCTTTATCGCTGACCATGTAGGTGTTTTCCCAATCGAGGAACACGCCTCTGCTGGCATTCGAGCCGCGAGCGTAGTCTTGGCCACTCCGCAAGCGCAGGAGGCTAGTCTGGCTGGGGGAGAGGTGCAAGTAGTAGGGGTAGTTGAGTTGGAGCCCACCGTTTGCGAAACCAAGCACATGGTCGCTGAACAATCCGCTCGGTGAGTTCGGATCGAGGGCATAGAGCGGCAGACCCATCAGCCGCGTGTCACCGACATAAAGCTCCGCATCGTGGAACTGGAGCTCCCGGTATGGAAAGGCGACGATCGTGCTTGCATGGATGCTTGTCATTCCCTTGCCCACATCGGCAAATTCGAACTCGCGGGGCATTACGC
>JACDEQ010000471.1 GCA_013816225.1 Armatimonadota bacterium
TATTTTTCTGTGTGCAGACCTGCCGAAGACCCGCAGTGGCAAGATCATGCGAAGACTACTTCGCGACGTTGCCGAGGGCCGTGCACTCGGGGATATCACTACGCTCGCGGATTCCGCGGTGATCGCGGGCCTGAAAGACCAGTACGAGCACCTGGAATCGTAATGAGAATCGCCGTCTACCCCGGGAGTTTCGATCCGCCGACCAACGGGCACGTGGACATTATCTCACGCGCGTCCAAGTTGTTCGATACGCTCGTCGTCGCCGTTGGTGGGAACTCGTCCAAAAACCTGCTGTTCTCGGTAGAGAATAGGCTGGAGATGCTGGAAGAAATCTGCATTGGCTTAGACAATGTTTCGATTCAGTCTTTTACAGGTTTATTGGTCGAATTTGCACACAACTCGAATGCCAGCGTACTGGTGAGAGGCTTGCGAGCCATGAGCGATTTCGAGAACGAGTTTCAGATGGCGCTGACCAACCGGAAGCTCGCTCCAAATCTGGAGACTGTCTTTCTAATGACAAGCGCAGAAAACATGTTTGTTTCGTCCAGTATTGTAAAGGAGGTCGCGGCCCTCGGGGGTGACATACGCGATCTCGTTCCCGCCCCGGTCGAAAGGAGGCTCGCGGTGGTCGCAAAGAGGTGAATCTATGGAAATTGTGAACGCGCTCGAAGACTTGAGAAAGTATATCGAAGAGCCCCGTCAGTTTATGGGGATAACTTTCGGCTTGAACAAGGGCGAGTGCGCTGTGCTTCTGAGGCGCATTCAAACGCTTCTCCCGGAGCAGGTAAAGCAAGCGACGGCGATCACGCGGGAATCGGAGCGCATCGTCGGCTCTGCTAAAGAGGACGCATCCGCGGCGGTCGAGCGCGCGCGCGCCGAAGGCGAGAAGCTGATCAGTGAGGCCCGCAAGGAAGCGGCCCGGATAGTCGAAAAGGCTCGATCTGAGAGGGAAAAACTAATTCACGAAAGCGATATCCTCAAGCTGGCAAAGACCCACGCTGCGAACGCGAGGGCCGAGGCCGAAGCCGAAGCCGTGAGGCTAAAGCGCGGCGCGGACGACTACGCCGTGGACGTGCTATTCCGCCTAGAAAGTGTCGTCGGCAAGGTCATGTCGACCATCGAAAGGGGAAAGTCGGAGATGCAGAGGCCGACTCAGCCAGCAATGCCCGGTAGGCCCAAGTAGGGCAAGCAGGCTGGTAGACTTCAAGTGTATACCGTCTTCTCCGATGAGAAAGCCGAAACTGATCGACCTGAACGACGCGATCCAACATCCGGGACGGCACGTCGTTTACGATATTTCATCGGGCCTGGAGGAAGAAGAAGATCTCGACCTCCTGGAGCCTGTCGAGGGTACGCTCGACGCCGTTAGCACGGGCAACCTGCTGTTAGTAACGGGGGACCTGACGGCAAAGGTGGTCATGGAGTGCTCCCGCTGCCTCACTCCCGTTCATTTGTCGGTGCCGATCAACATCAGCGAGGAGTTTTCGGTCGAAGGCACGCCTTCGGGGTACGGCAACCGCGAGCATGCGGAAGTCAAAGAAGAGGCCGAACCGTTCCCCTTGTTCGACGGCAACCAACTGAGATATGAAGACTTGATCCGCCAGGCAATCTGGCTGAACCTGCCGCTACGGCCGTTGTGCCGCGAGAGCTGCCCGGGTCTCGAGGATGGCGACCGAGAAGGCGAACACGGCCGGCCAGAGTTCGAGGCGCTGAGCAAGTTGTTGGGCGACGAAGAGGAGTCCGGGCGTTGAGGATCGCGCTCGACGCGATGGGCGGCGACCGCGCGCCCGCAGAGATCGTCGCGGGCGGTCTCGGCGTCGCGGCCGAGCTCGACGTGAACGACGTCATCGCCTTCGGTCGCACGGTGCGCGGGATCGTCGAGGGCCACAGCGTTCCGGAAGTGTTCATCCCCCAGCTGATCGACCTCTGGCGCGCCGGCAAGCTCCCGGTCGAGCGCCTGATCAAGACCTACGACTTCGACGCCATCAACGACGCCGCCGAGGCCGCCGAGGCCGGCGACACGATCAAGTGCGT
>JACDEQ010000137.1 GCA_013816225.1 Armatimonadota bacterium
TGTCATAGAAGTTTCCTGGGCCGTTGTAGCGAGCTACCCACAACTGATTGCCGTTGGAATCGTACTTGACCGTTGCATAGTCGTAGCTGGTTCCCGCGCCCAAGGACAAGCCCGTGACGTAAACGTTCCCCGCTGCGTCCACGGCCAGCGCGGAGGCATAGTCATTATCGTTTCCTGGCCCATTGTAGCGAGCTACCCACAACTGGTTGCCGTTGGAATCGTATTTGATCGTTGCGTAGTCAAAGTCGCCGGTTCCCGCGCCGTAAGAGTAGCCCGTGACGTAAACGTTCCCCGCTGCGTCCGCGGCCAGCGCCCGGGCAGTGTCATTGGAGTTTCCTGGGCCGTTGTAGCGTGCGACCCAGGCCTCCGTCGTGACCTGCCCCACACCCGCGGTCGCCAGCGCAAACACGCAGACGGCGACGCCCATCGAGCGACGCGCGAATCCCGCCTTTGCACTTATCTCGCCACGGACCGCCGGGGCTGTCCAAATAATCAAGAATCGTTTCATAGTCTTCTCCCGCCCGGTTTGAAACAGGCGTGCCTATTGTCATTATGTATGAATTAGGGCGAACGGCTATGAACGCCACTTTTGGCCCTTCAGAATCGCGGGCTACAGATGGTCTCTTTCCCCCTTGGACATGCCGCTACGTCGATCATGGGCCATATTCCTTGGCAGTTTCGTGTTGCGGCCGGGCGCAATGTCGGCTGGATCGGGCGAATAGAGTGCGCGAGAATTCCTTTGGACACAACAAAGCGGCCTTTGGCGCTACACGCCACGTAGAGGACGCACCACGTCGGGATCGCGGAGGGATGAAGAAGTCCTTAAGTGTGCATGGGTATAATGGTCACCTATGAAAAAGCCTGCACCTGAGCCAACAGCAGAGACGAACGAGCTTGATGAACCTGTCATTGAGAACCTTGAGGCCAATTCGGAGTCGTCCATCCCTACAGCTAGTTCAAAAGTGGCGATGGCCGATAGCGTTGCTGTGGAAGTGCGAAAGCTCACGGAGCGTCTTATGGCGCAAACCCAGGAACTCAAAGAACAGGCGTTTGATAACCAACTGGCCCAGAGCATAGCTGTGCTTCGGGATCGGCCGATTCCTTCGAGGCAGTTGCTAAGGCTGCCTTAGCTCAGCAGATTACGCAACCGACTCCGCCACGTAATGGAGGCGAAACTGAACCAAAGAAGCCATGCGGGTGTGGGGAGACAGGGGGTTGTGGCCCGTCTGAGCGCGGTCCAGGGTGCTGTATGGAGCTGTACATATCCGCTGTCAAGGCTGTGCGAGGACAATCATGGGGCGACAAGAACACCCTGGAGACTATTTTCGGAATAAAAGGTATGCATGGCTGGGGTCTTGTGCCTGGGCTAGCCGGCTGGCTTACCCTCGATACCAGGACCAATGGTCCGACACCGGTAGAGGCCTCTATCGAGCGGCATTGCGTGCCCTGTAATGGATCGGTAACGGTGCCGCTGATCGCACAGGCGCAAGAGACGGGAGGCTTCTGGGAGGGCAAGGATGAGTTTGGCAGTAGCACGGAAGCTATAACGCTTACTTGCGACTGCGAAGTGTGTTCGAAGTGGATCGCCGTGAACTTCACGGCCGGAGGCGTGGGACGAGGAGGCATTGAGATACAAGTGTCTGCCCGGCACATTCCAGGCGGCTGCTGCAGCTCATGAGATGGTGCTTTGGCAGCCTACGCTGGACCACCAGCCGCATGATCGCCCACCCGACACTTGGCTAGGAGCCTATCCACGTCATGGTGTTGGTTTTCGGTTATCAATGCATCAAAATTTTAGCCCTTACACCAGCGAACGCGCCGTCCCGGCGATCTTCTCCGGCAGTAAGTTTCAACGCCACGTAGCTTAGCCAACAAGAAGGAGCGGACCCTTCATCGTACCTTAGGGAGTAGCGCGACACAACGAGCATTGATTCCGCCGAAGTGACGAGCGGACGCGACAGGTAATCACCTGTTCCCTGAGACTGATGGAGCTGGCCCTCGAAGAACGGCGGTGAGATACCAGCGAACCCGCGAATAATCACGATCCTTCTTGCTGAGATAGGCGTTTGTCATGAGCATGGGGTTCGGCAGATTCGGCGCGAAACTTTAGTCCGCCATCGGCCTGGGCCGCAGTAAAACTCAATTTCATCAGCCTACTACCATGGCACGCTCGCGGTCAGGACGACGACCAAAGGTTACGGTCTACTCCAAATCGTGAGTCCAAGACGTCGCAATGACGGCACTAGCAGGCCAAAGCATGGGCGCAGGACTAATCGCTCTTATGGAGTCGCTCTCGCTGCTCATCACCGCACAAAACGCTCTGCCAATGTACACCGACGTTCTGGGCCCCGTTTGGTTGGGGAAAGGACAGACCCCCCGGGGTCCGCGCTATAATCCGAGGGAAATATAATGTCCGGGCAGTTCGACGCATACAGCGAGGCCGTCTTGAAGCGCACAGCAGAAAGCAAGCAAGTCTTATCTGTTTACCTATCTTCGTCAGATCAGGGTACCTTCATACTTGGAATCGTTCTGGGCGTGTCCGCAACCCACTTTGCCATGGGGTCGATAAGTAGTACCGGTTGCGAAGATGGATGCTTGATCGCGCCAATTAGCGACATATATAAGATCGAGTTTGAAGACGAGTACATTACCGGAATCAATCTCTTGTTTGAGAATCGCGACCTCAGGAAACTAGGAGATTTTGAGTCCTGGCAACAGATCAGGTCTCTCGCAGCCGAACACGCTTTTAGTGACTACATGTCGGTCTTAGCATTGCTTCGCGCAAACCACCGCTTGGTTAACCTTTTTGCTTATGACGGTGCATCGATTTATGGCTTCGTAACGGAGTTCGGCAGCGGATACGTCGAACTGGATGTTGTGTCCGATAATGGCTTGAGAGATGGTTCGGTAGGAATTGACTTGGAGACGATTCGTAAGATCGAATTCGGTACTTCATGTGAAATTGCCATTGAGAAATTATGCGGACTGCGACCCGCGAGGATGAATCGCGAGTGAAGGTCTTCGGGCTTGCCGCTATGTTTGTCCAAAGGAATTCTCGCGCCAGCTTATGTGCCCGATCCTGTGGAGATTGCGCCCGGCCTCAATGCGGAACGGCTAAGCATACGGCGCATGATCGACGTAGAGGTCCATCCAAAGTGGGAAGACAACATCTGTAGCCTGGCCTCGTCTTCCTAAACACTGAAGGTCGACCCCTCGATCAAAAGTACATTGACAAGAGGCTGAAAGCCCTACTCGTGGCGGCCGGTCTTCCGCCGCTCAGCTTTCACAAGCTGCGCCATACCGTAGCCTCTCTCATGGTGGCCGGCGGTGTAGACCTGCATCAGGTAAAAGAACAGTTGGGGCACTCGCAGATCAGCTTGACAGCGAACCTCTACGCCCACGGGGTAAGCGAAGCCCAAAGAAGAGCCGCCGATGTCCTCGATGGAATCATCAAGCGAGGGACTTTGTACGAAAGCTGAGCGCGACGCTCCTTTTTATAGCGACGCATCAAAGCGCTCCTTTTTATAGCGTATCACTCAGTTCGCCCTCCGTCCTTGTGTTCTTGATTCCGGATGAAGCGGTCGGACTGATCCTAATTGTCGCCCAAAACGGGCACTAGGCGGCCCGTAGGACGCGTTTAGGGCCTTTGCCCCTAGGATATGACCCGGCGAATCGCGCGGACGAAGACGGACGACGTTTTGGCGCGCATCGCGCTAAACGCGAGCCCTCTGCCTCGAAAAAGGCAGTAAGAAACCGCCGCACCGACCATAGTCACAATCCTTCTTGTTCAGGTATGCGTTTGTCATGTGCCTGGGTCCCCGAAGGGACCTACCAATAGAGCCGCTGGCCCGGTTTGGCAATCGACGGGCCGCGCCTGCCATCCGCCTTGGAAAGGCGCCCGCGGCGAAGCAGGACGCCGATGTCCGAGCCGGAATCGATCCGAACCAGGCTGCCACCGTCGAGGCAGGTGGTGTCATTACCAAGGTGCAGCCAAGCTCTCTTGGCGGTGCGGATGAGGATTGCTCCCACATATTCACCCTTGAGGACGGGCTGCCAGCCGCTCTTGAGAGCGATCGGCGGCGCGCCGAACTTGGCTCGAAAGAAGCTGTTCTTTTCAATTGGCTTCACTTCGACCTTGCCGTGCCATTGGTCGAGGGCGAGCGGTCCCCCTCCGCCCACGTGCGCGGCCGAGGAACAAGTCGCAAAAGCGGCGAGACAAAGAATCGGGCTAAGGAATTGAATCATTTCTTCACCAACTGTTATAACGGCGAGCCACCCTTTCGGTGGCATCACCCTAAATTATACACTTAAAGTGCCTAAATGGGGGCCAGTCACCCTGCTCCCCGAATGATGCCATCCCCTGATTCAGTTAGACATACTCGCCCCTGCGGGGTGGAGGTTGACGACCGTCCATTGGGCATTCGCGCAAAGCGCGAGAAAGAGAGCTATGGCACTTGCTGTATGCTTCATTCGATGTTCTCCGTATCTAGACAGAGCGCGGTGGGTGCTTCCGTACTAGCTGACTACGTCCCAGGCAATATCCAGCGAACTCGGTCTATGCGGGCGAACCAAGGGTAAACGAACACCGCGCCTAAAGCCTTGTAAGACAACCGCGCGCGCACATTCCGGGTGCCCGGTTCGATGAACCTGCTCGGGTTGTTCGTCACGTTTACGTGTTCCACCGTGTCTGTCGTCGAAGTCGGATGTCTCTCGATTACCTCGTAGGAAGCGGTTTGGAAGTTGTAGAGAGCGATTCTGATCTCAGCGTTCGAAACACTGGTGTTCGACTCTACTTGGAACCCCAACATCGTGGGCGATGGCTGCCCGACAGTGCCATGCAATGTAATCTGGATGGGTGACTCTTCCGTGCTAAAGACCGCGCCGGGTCTCAAAACCAACCTGCTGTTGTCGCTGTCGAGCAGGGAGCTAAGATCGCCCGAAATTACGGAGCCCCGGAACATGCTGAATGAGGTCGGTGGAACGACAGTATTCGCTCGTACCCACATCGTAGCGTGGCCAGACGTATTATCCCAATATGTTTCACCCACAACGTACGTATAATCGCCGTCGTCGTAGATGCCGTACGCAATGGAAATCAAAGAACCCTTTGGATGCAGGTCTTCCCATGATGTCGGCGAGCCCGACCAATATGCCGCGTGGTATTGCTTAAATGTGGCCGACCCTACCTGCTGGCCCTCATAAACGCCATAGATAGCGGAACCCGTAGCCCCTACTCCTTGCGGGTGCAGGTCCGCGACAGAATTCACCGAACCGAACCATAAGGCTGCGTGGGAGTAATTGCCGGGTATAAAGAGTCCCGCCTGAATCCCCTCATACACGCCATATGCGAACGATGCGCCACTGCCTTCGGGATTCAGGTCCACAAACGAGCTAGCCGATCCGGTCCAAAGGCTAGCGTGAAAAGCGTTACCGAACATTGCGTAGCCGACTTGCTGATTCCCGTAAACGCCACGTGCGACTGATGTAAGGCTGCCGGTAGGATGTAAGTCGACCCGCGAACCCGGGGTGCCGTACCACAGAGCCGCGCGGCCATCGACGGAACCAACCTGTCGGCCGTTCCAAACACCGAACGCCGCCGAACTTCCGGCTCCTGGGGGTTGGAGGTCAACCCAAGAGGACGCAGTACCCAACCAATATCCGGCGCGTTCACCGGAAGCGAAATAGGCAGAGCCAACCTGTTGCCCGTCGTATACTGCATATGCTGCTGACTGACCAGTTGCCCCGTCCGGGTGCAAGCTGGTCCAGGAGCCCGCGCTGCCGTACCAAAGCGAAGCACGGCCGTAGCCCCCCACTTGCTGATCTCGGTGCACTCCGTACGCCGCGCCCGTCCCCGCGTCTAGATCGACGACGGTCCATTGCGCTCCGGCCTGAGTCGTCGCGAAACATAACCAAAAAACCGGGCTGGCCACACGGCTCGTGCAGACCATAATAGCTATTCTACGCCGGGTTTCGAACAGGAGGAGCAC
>JACDEQ010000472.1 GCA_013816225.1 Armatimonadota bacterium
CGCGCCGAGCGCCGAGGCGGCCGAGACCGAGCTCGCGGCCTTCGAGCAAGGCCCCTGGGGCAAGAAGTTCCCGACCGTCGTGGCCGCCTGGCGCCGCGCCTGGGACAAGGTGATCCCGTTCTTCGCATTCCCGCCGGCGGTCAGGAAGGTGGTCTACACGACCAATGCGATCGAGAGCATCAACGCGCGACTGAGGAAGATCATCAAGACGCGCGGCCACTTCCCAAGCGACGACGCGGCCACCAAGCTCATCTGGCTGGCGCTGCGCAATATCACCGCCGACTGGGGCCGCGCAGCGCCCGATTGGAAGGTCGCGATGAACCAATTCGCGATCCTCTATGCGGATCGCTTCGCCAAGACGGCCGCGTAATATGCGACCACCGACTTGCCCACCGCGTCGGTCGTTCGTCGCAAGCGACGCCCGCCGCCGTGGACATACATGGACGCCCCCAGTTTGCAAGGCTCTCTCACTTTTCTGGCGAGCAGGAGAAGATTGCAGACATACATCCGGCCTTCAGACGCGCGAACGCGCTTCGGCCCTGATGGAATGCGCTGGCTGGCTCCTCTACAAGTCTGCGAGCTCGAAGCTCGAAGTCCACGTCAGGTTCGACCAGCCCCGGTCCTACCTGTCTTGCCATCAACGATCGATTGCCAAAGCAACCTGTGGTGGATATTTCCTCCCTCTTGCCGACGGTCGCCGACTAACTCGTTACGTCGTCACCTGGCGCACGTGTCCCCTCTCGTACGCCTTGCCCGAAGACAGCAGCGCCCAAGCGAGGCGAGCGTTCTTGTTGGCCATGGCAACGGCCGCCACGTTGTGATGTCGGCGGCCGACCAACTTGGCGAGCCAGGTGCCGGCATGATCGGCTCGAGTCCTGGCCAGCTGCACGAGCGTTCGGCCACCGTGAATCAGCAGCGTTCGCAGATACACGTTGCCACGCTTGCTGATGCCCAGCAACTGCGTCTTGCCGCCGCTGGAGTTCTGATGAGGAACGAGGCCGATCCAAGCTGCGAACTGTCGAGCGTTCCTGAAATTGCTTGGATCGCCGGCGCTGGCTACAAGCGCGCTGGCCGTGATCGGCCCGATGCCGGGGATGGTCTCGAGCCGCTTGCTCACTTCGCTGCTGCGATGCCACTGCTCGATCTCCTTCTCGAGTTCGTGCACCTGCCGGTCGAGGTCCTTCAGGTGCTGCAGCAGCCGATCGATCAACAACCTGAAGCGGCCAGGCAAATCGTTGCTGGCATCTTCGATCAGCTCGGGCACTCGCGCATAAACGTAGCGGATTCCTTGGGGAACGATGAGGCCGAACTCCATCAGGAGGCCACGGATCTGATTCGCCTGGGCAGTGCGCGCGTGAACAAAGCTCTCGCGCGCCGTGTGCAATGTCAGCACCGATTGCTGCTCCGCCGTCTTCAGCGGCACGAAACGCATGTTCGGCCGCGCCACGGCTTCGCAGATCGCTTCGGCATCGAGCGAGTCGTTCTTGTTGGTCTTGACATACGGCTTGACGAACTGCGGCGCCATCATCTTCACGCGATGCCCAGACGCGGTGAGCTTGGCTGCCCAGAAGTGCGCTCCGCTGCAGGCCTCGATGCCGATCAGGCAGGGTTCCAGGCGCGCGAAAAAGGACGCTACTTGGTCGCGCTTGAGTTGCTTGCGCAGGACCGCAGCACCGCGTTCGTCGACGCCGTGAACCTGGAACACGTTCTTGGCCAAATCCAATCCGATGGTCCTGATCTTCATGCTCTGCCTCCGTCGTGTGCAAGCGGGCAAAATCGCCCACTCACACTGTGTCAGCAGGCGGACGCCGAAGAAAGGGGGCGTCCATTCCATTAAGTCTCACAGCGCCTCACACACAGAATTTCTGACACTCCCGATAAACCTAAACAGAAGCGGAACTTTTCGCCACCGTCCGCTTTTAGGAAGCACACGCGCACAACAGAAGGGTCTCGCCGTGCGCTTCGGATCAGAAGAAGAAGGCTCGTTCGGCAAACAGAAGGATCCCGACCGCCAGCACGCCCAATGAC
>JACDEQ010000138.1 GCA_013816225.1 Armatimonadota bacterium
GCGAGTTTGATCAGCTCGAACTTCAGGTTCGTGGCGGCCTCGTCGGCGAACTTCCATTCCTGCTTAAACCAGACCTCGGTAGGCGATTTGACGAGGAAGCCGATCTTGACGGGGTCGTTGGTAGAAGGGCCAGTGGGGTTGTTCGAGCAGCCGCCGAAAACAATCGCGAGAGAAAAGAGAGGAAGAAGTTTCAATGGATCACACCTCGTTGGAGTTGAGTTCGATTATGCCGCGGGTCAGGTACGAAAATGCCGCGGGTTCCAATTGAGCCACCCGCGGCATGATAGACGAGCTAGAGAGGTCTTTTAATCGAAACGTTGTCTCCGTCGACGTTCAACTCGCAGTCGAAGACATGCTGAAAGAAGCGAACGGGGACCCACATGGTGTCGTTCTCGATGTACGGAGCGGCTTGCAGCGAGATGGTCGCTCCTCCGGATTCAACCGAAGTGTCGTTAGCCGTAACCTTGGCTTTCTTAGCGCCGAGTTCGACGTTGGCCGTCTTGCTCTCATGGTCGAAGTCCACATAGCCGCCGAGCGTGTCGGAAACGTCGGCGAGGGGGACGAATGTCGTGCCATCCTTCATTTGGGGGTTGGGGATGGTCTGCTCGAGGCCGTTAATCGTGTATGGCATCGGGTATCTCCTTACTTCACCATCAAGGCGTTGTTGACCTTGATCTCGGCGGGCGCGTTCATCTTGGTGAGCGCTTCCTTTGCGGCGGTTTCTGCGCCGCGCTTCAGATCGTTGTTCGCGACCGTGCCCTTCAGGTGGATGACCTTGTCCATGGCTTCGACGGTCACTTGGCCTTCCGTTCCCACGGCGGTGGACACAGCCGTCGTGATCGCGGGGACGACGGTCGAGGTGAGGGTTGCGTCGGTGCTGAAGTCTGGCGTGGCGGCGTCGATGGTGTCTTTGACGACGGCTCCCGGGTCTTTGACTGCGCCAGCGTCTTCCTTCTTGCATCCGATGATGCTCCCGGCGATGAGCAATGCGGCTCCTATAACAATGTACTTCTTCATAACTTAGATGCCTCCTATGGCAGCAAATCGCTGCCGGCCTTTGCATTTTACCGGCTCGCGCGCATAATAGGGGTCTTGACAGCCGTGGTGCTTCTGTTTCAACTCCTGGTCGGGCAGGCTCAAGTCGAGACGACTGAGGTTTCCTTGGGGTTGAGGACGCCCGGGCAGGCCAAGTACAGCTTCGCCGTGAGCCCGGATGGGAATCACATCGCCTTTACCGACGTTCGACGCGGAAAGGAGTGTGTCGTGGCCGACGGTGTGCCCGGGACGCTTTACGACTCGATCCCCCGCGCAGCGCTGACCGAAGCGGGTATTCAGGATCAGATCATTTTCAGTCCGGACAGCCGTGACGTCGCGTATGTAGCGCGGAAAGGCCCGAAGTATCTTGTTGTTCGAAAAGGCGGAGAAGGGAAGGTCTACGACCACATAAATATCGGTGCCCCGACTTTTAGCCCCGACAGCAAGCGGCTCGCATATTTCGCGACTCGCGGTGAGAAAGAACTTTGCGTGGCCGACGGAGTCGAGGGCCGTGCGCTCGACTCGGTGGATAGCTTCCGTCCGATGTTCAGTCCCGATAGCAAACGATTGCTCTACCGTGCTAGCCGTGGTGGAAAGGCGTTCGTCGTCGTCGACGGTGTCGAGATACCCGAGGCAGATTACCACGGGCACCCCGATTTCGGCGGAGATGGCGGCAGAAGCTACGACGTCGCGAAGGTCGGCGACAAGTGGGTGGTTTGGATCGACGGCAAACCAAGCCGGCCGTACGACGGTGTTGGCAATAACATCGTTTTCAGCTCAGACTACAAACGCGTGCTCTACAGGGCATCCGACCGCACAGGCAGCTTCTTGGTCGTCGACGGCAAGGAGAGCAAGCGTCACGGTCCCATTTCGGAAAACAGCTACAAGTTCACCCCCGGTGGAAAGGTGGTTTTCGTGGTTCGTCAGACGGCCGGGTCGTTCGTCGTTATCGACGATGTTGCGGGGGAAGTGTTCGACTGGGTGAGCGACCCCGTGTTCAGCCATGACGGATCGTCGATGGCCTTCGTCGCTGAGAAGAATCTCAAGCGTTTCGTTGTCCACGATGGGAAGCGCAGCCAAGAGTATGCGGACCTGGGTATGTGGCCGAGATTCGCACCCGCCGGGCGGCGGCTCGTCTACTCGGGAAAGCTTGCCGGGGAAAACCTCGTGGTCGACGGAGTAGCGAAATCATTCGAAGCTGTTCGGACTGCGCAGTTTTCTCACGATGGGCGAAGGCTGGCTGTGGTCGCGCGCGAAGCCGGGATTTGGTCGCTGTACGTGGACGGTGTGAAGGGCCAGACTCTCGATAGCGACCAGGTTGCCGTGGTGTTCAGCCCCGATAGCAAGAGGCTGGCCTGCGTTGGGCCGAGAGGCAAAGGCGCTGTGCTCGTCGTGGATGGTGTGACGATCGGGGAATACGACGACTCGGGCTTCCTGGGATTCGATCGAAATAGCCGTCATCTCTTCATGCTCGCGAAACGAGGCGATAAGTGGTTCCCGGTCGTCGAAGGCGTCGAGGGCAAGAGTTACGACTCGCTCGTATGGGCGGGGGTGCCGTCGATCGATGAGTCCGGGGCGTTCTCTTTTCTCGCGATGAGGGGCGAAGAGTACTTGCGGGTTACGGTGAGGCGATCGCCTTCAAAAAACTGAGAGCAGCCTGTAAGTACTTATGATAGCTCTTCGGGTTCTTGTCCTCGCGGAGGGTAGAGGAGCCGTGCACGCTGCCCGGGAAGGAAACCAGCATGTCTGCTCGCTTGCGCGCTTCCGAGTGAGACGAGGCCTCATATAGGAGCAGGCCGCCTTCTTCGCCCTCCTTAGGGGTCATGGCCATCAGGGTTGGAACTTGGACTTTCATATTCCAATCTTTCACGATCGTCTCGTCATCGAAGTACTCGCCGGGCGAAAAGGCGAGCACCGCGTCGACCTCCGAATGCTCTGCGGCCAGTTTCAGCGCCAGAGACGCGCTGTAGCTGCTTCCCCAGGCTACGATCGTCTTGTATCCCTTCGCTTTGGCCCACTTCAGTGCTCCGAGCATATCGGGATACGCTGCCATGTAGGGTGCGCCGGGGCTACCGATGCGGTTGCCGGGAGGGTACATGTCTCCGCCGGATCGCTGGTCGGTGGCGAGGCAGTCGTAGCCTTCGGCAACGAGACGCGGCGCAATCGGAGCGTATTCGTTAGCATTCGATCGCGCCTGGTGAAACAGCAATATGATGGTGCTCGACTCTCCGGCGGCATTGTAATAATCGGCGACCACGCGGTTACCGTCCGACGCTTTGAATTCGATCTGGGCCGCCTTTGGCGGTTGAGTTACAGGCTTTCCTTCATTCATTGGTGCGGGCCTTTTCTCGACAGGTTGATTGCATCCCGCAATGGCGATCAGTGCTGCAGCCATTGAGCGAAACATTCCTTAGGATTCTGCTCAACTTGGGGCGGGTCCTTCCGCTAGAATATCTTCAGTCGTTGCCCCCCGGTGTAAAGTCATAATAGCGTCGCGCAGATTTCATGCTCAGCATCTTGATCGTCAATTGGAACACGTGCGAGTACCTGAGGCGATGTCTGCGGTCGATCGCGGAGCATCCGCCGAGCGTACCGTTACAGGTTGTGGTGGTCGACAACGCCAGCAAGGACGGTTCGGCGGAGATGGTGCGGTCCGAGTTTCCTTGGGTTGAGCTAGAAGCCTCTGACAAGAACCTCGGATATGCGGCGGGAAACAACATCGCATTCGTCATGGCCAGGGGGGAATGGCAGCTGACTTTGAACGCCGATACGGAGTTTTTCGACGACTCTCTGCAAGCCGCTGTCGACTTCATGGAGGGGCGCAAAGGCGCCGGCGTTTTGGCAGGAAAGCTGCTGGATCCGAACCAACAGACAGTGCAGCCGAGCATGCGCAGATTTCCGACTCCCGGCGCGATCCTTCCGGAAATGTTCGGCTTGGCGAAGATCTTCCCCAAGAAATTCGGCGACTACCGGCAACTGGACTTCGACTACTCTCGTGAGGGTGAGGCCGAGCAGCCCATGGGCAGTTTCCTTTTATTCAGGAAATCGGCGTTGAACGATATCGGCCTTATGGATGAAAGATTTCCGATTTTTTTCAACGATGTGGATATTCTGTTTCGACTGAAGGGCGCTGGATGGTCAATTTGGTATTCGCCCGAAGTGCAATTAATTCACCACGGCGGCAGGAGCACAAAGCAAATTCCGAAAACCATGATTTGGGAGTCTCACAGGAGCCTGATTCGTTATTATTGGAAATGGTATCAGACGTGGTGGTCTACGCCACTCTTGGTCCTGTTCAGCGGAATCGTTTGGTTAGGCGCTCTTGTTCGCGCGCGAGGATGGAATGCAGGATATAGACCTTAGCGTCACGATCTGCAGTTGGAACACGCTCCCGGATTTGAGGGTGTGTCTCCAGAGTTTAGAAGCGGCGCGCGGCGAGGGGAGCTTCGAAGTTGTTGTCATAGATAATGCGAGCGGTGATGGCAGCGCGAAAATGGTCGCCGAGGAATTCGACTGGGTAAGGCTGTTCGCTCTCGACCAGAACTTGGGATTTGGAAGGGGCCACAACTACGCGTTCGCCCAATCGGATGCCCGGTTGCTGATGGCTCTTAATTCGGACACGATCGTGCACGCAACTGCGATCGAAAAAATAATCCGATTTATGGATAGCGACGCTTCGATAGGGATCGTCGGCCCAAAATTGCTCAATCCGGAGGGCACCTTGCAGATGAGTTGCCGCAGATTTCCGACGCCTGTGGCTGCGCTCTTCCGAAACACGCCCTTGGGAAAATTATTTCCAAACAACAGATTTACCCGCGATTACCTTATGAGCGACTGGCCGCACAGCGAGGCTCGCGATGTGGATTGGGTGAGTGGAGCCGCGCTCACGATGACTAGGAGGCTTTACAATCAAAACGGTGGCTTCGACGAGCAGTTTTTCATGTATTTGGAGGACGTGGACATTTGCTACCGAGCACATGAGAAAGGCTATCGCGTCGTTTACTATCCGGAGGCGGTGGTCACCCATGCGATCGGCCGCAGCACGGACCGAGTCGCGAACAGAATGATTCGTCAGTTTCACAAGAGCATGATGCTTTTCTACCGGAAGCATTATTTGCCAAAGACGAATGCCCTGCTCCGCCCGTTTGCCATCCTCGCGGCCGAAGCGATGCTGTTCACGAGACAGTCCATATTTATTATCAAGAACCATATCGACGCACATAGGCGAAAGAGGTCAGCGAAATGAAGGCTGCGACTCTGCCGACTATTCTCCTGCTCATCGGCCTGGCGCTCGCTCCGTGGTTCGGAGGTCATGTCTTGTTCGACGCGGAGCCCATGAGTGGGTCCGACTTCTGGTTCTCGGCTTTCGTTAGCCGGACGAATCCTGCGGTGAACCACGCGCTGATCGCCACGTTCATCTTGCTCGCGGTTGCTATTGCCGCCTTCCGGCGGAATGTGCTGCAGATTCCTGGGCCGCTCATCGCGGGGCTTCTATTTCTCTTGTGGATATGGATCGGAATATCGGTGATGGGAAGCCGGTTCAAACACGAATCGATCCTCGAGCTCGCGCGCTACACGTCGTATCTGTTCACCCTCTTTGCGTGCGTACTACTGCTCGGGCGCGGCACGTTGGCGAGGTCGGCGTTGATCGCTATCTTTGTTGGAACGACGCTCGTGGCTTTGTCGGGACTCAACGAGTTCATGAGGTCGATGCGCATCGCTCCCGATTGGCGCATTTTTGCGGGCTGGCAAAACCCGAACGCGGTTGCGGGGCTGTTCGCCGTCGTTCTCCCCGTCGGGGTTGCTCTCGCGTTGTCATCGAAGCAGGGTGCTGAAAGACTGCTGTTTGTTCTGGGTTCTTCGCTAATCTGCGTCGGCCTGTGGCTTACCGCCTCGAAAGGGGGGCTCCTTGCGGCTGCGGTCGGCCTCCTGGCGCTTGCCGCC
>JACDEQ010000473.1 GCA_013816225.1 Armatimonadota bacterium
GAGCGAAACCCGATAAGGGTCGGACTGATCGGAGCCGGAAAGTTTGGTGCAATGTACCTTCACCAGGTGCTGCGTACGCCAGGCGTGCATCTCGTCGGGATCGCCGATCTGTCACCATCTCGGGCAATCGAGAACCTAAAGCGCGTCGGGTGGAGCGAGGAAAGGTACGGCGCGGCGTCTCTTGCCGACGCGCTCGCGCGCGGCACCACGTTCCTGACGGAGGATTGGCAAGAATTAGCCAAATTTCACGGCATCGACGTGATCGCGGAATGTACGGGCAATCCCGTCGCTGCCGTCGAACATTGCCTGGCGGCATTTTCCGCCGGCAAGCCGATCATTAACGTCACGGTAGAGGCCGACGCGTTCTGCGGACCCATCTTGGCGCA
The DNA here is from genome assembly GCA_013816225.1 of Armatimonadota bacterium. Lineage (GTDB taxonomy): Bacteria > Armatimonadota > Fimbriimonadia > Fimbriimonadales > ATM1 > JACDEQ01. The sequence continues at coordinate 387 of JACDEQ010000473.1, forward strand.
GAAGGCTAAAAAGGCGGGTGTGATTTATAGCCTCGCCTATGGCGACCAGCCCGCTTTGGCCTGCGATCTCGTCGATTGGGCGAAAGCCTGCGGGTTCTCAGTGGTTGCGGCCGGTAGGGGGCATAAGTGGCTGCCGAAATACCGCGAGTCGACGCCTGAAACCGTCTGGGACCACTGGGGGCTTACCGCCGAGCAGGCCGCTCGCGGAGGCATGAATTCCAAAATGTTCAACGCCTTTCTTGACGGATCGAAGCCGGCCATTGAGTCCGCCGCGATAGCGAACGCAACGGGACTGGAAGCGCCCTCGCAAGGGCTCGCGTTCCCGCCCGGATCGGTGGACGACATTCCAACTCTGATGCGGCCCCGCTCCGAAGGAGGAATTCTGGAGGCCAAGGGTCAGGTTGAGGTCGTCTCATGCCTGACCGCCGATGGGGAGCAGATCCCAAACGATATCCGCAAGGGCGTTTGGGTTTGCTTCGAAGGCGACAGCGACTACGTCCGCAATTGTTTCGAGGAATACAACGTCGTCACAGATCCAAGCGGCCGCTACATGAGCTCCTACAAGAAATGGCACCTGATCGGTCTGGAGCTCGGTATCTCCGTAGCATCGATTGCGCTTCGTCGGGAGCCGACGGGGGTCGCGACGACTTTCAATGCCGACGTTGCGGCGACCGCCAAGAAGAACCTGCGTCCTGGAGATACCCTAGACGGGGAAGGTGGCTACACCGTCTTCGGCAAGCTGACGCCGGCGAGCGCATCACTAGCGAAGGGCTACCTGCCGCTCGGCCTTGCTCACAATGTGAAATTGATAAAGCCGGTGGCAAAGGACTCCTGCATTCGCTGGGCGGACGTGGCGATCGACGAGACCCTGCCTGCGGTGCGCGTCCGGAGGGAGCAGGAGGCATTTTATTCGCCGGCTATCGAGGGCGTCTAGGAGTATTCAGGCCACAACTGCCGATCAAGACATCGGGTGCGCGCGGGACCCAGCTATCGTGAAGGCGTCCAAAAAGTTTGCCGTTCAGAACCGGCCAGAGGGAACGCTTCCGCTGTCCTGAAGCCGCATCGGCCAAGCCGGAGCATCGAAAAATAGATCGCTTGGTGCGTGCGTTCGCGCGCCAGCGCCAAGTCATTGAGCTGAAAACCCCGTTGTCGCTTGGGGTTTTTAGTGACCTGCTTCGACCGCCACGACGTGACGTTCAGGCCCGCTTTGACGTTAGAAGGTCCAACGTCTTTTGGTCCCGCTTCCCGCCGTAGAACTTCGCAATAGCTGCGGAGAACTCCGGAGATGACGTTACCGCTCCGAACAGTGTCATCGAGGAATGAAATTTCAGATCGTCGGGGCTTCCGAGGATTTCCCGGATGGTACGGCCCTTGACGACGCTGACCAGCGCCGTGCACTCCCGGAGACGGAATCTAAGGATGCTATGCCCGACATAGGCCACGGCCTCGTCGCGACAGGTGACAGCGAACCGGTGAGCCATCGCGCTGTGCCCGAGACCAGCAATCTGCGGGAAGATAAACCACATCCAGTGGCTTTGCTTCTGGCCGCCCCGCAATTCGGCAAGAACCCGCGGGTAGAGAGGTGCCTGCGCGTCAAGGAAGCGCTGGAGATCGAAGGGATCGGTCATGGCGCCCGG
>JACDEQ010000006.1:0-4239 GCA_013816225.1 Armatimonadota bacterium
ACGCTGACGGTGCCGGCTTCGATGTCCTTGTCGCCCACGATCAGCATGTAGGGGATCTTCTGACCCTGATTCTCACGGATTTTCTTTCCGAGGGTCTCGCGCCGATCGTCGATCTTGACCCGGAGCTTTCCGTCGCGTGACATCATTTGGTCACGAATGGAAGCCGCGTAGTCGGCATGCCGGTCGGCGATGGGCAGGATCGCGATTTGGACAGGCGCCATCCAGAAGGGGAACGCGCCGGCGTAATGCTCCGTGAGCAAGCCGATCATCCGTTCCAGCGAGCCGAACGGCGCGCGGTGGATCATGATTGGGCGGTGCGGCTTGCCGTCTTCGCCGATGTACTCCAGGCCGAAGCGTTCGGGCAAGTTGTAGTCGACCTGGACCGTGCCCATCTGCCACGTGCGCCCCAGGGCGTCCTTGATCATAAGGTCCGCCTTCGGGCCATAGAACGCCGCGTCTCCCACCGAGACGACGTATTCGATTTCCATCGAGTCGCACGCCTCGCGAATCGCCGTCTCTGACTTCTCCCAGTTGTCGTCCTCGCCGACGTACTTGTCGCTGTTTGGATCGCGCGTGCCGATGCGGATCGTGAAATCCTCCAGGCCGAGCTTGCGGCGCGTGACCAGCATGAGGTCGATCACGTTCTTGAACTCATCCAGCAGCTGGTCGGGAGTCACGAAGAGGTGCGCGTCGTCTTGCGTGAAGCCGCGAGCGCGCAGGATTCCGGTCACCTCGCCGCTCTGCTCATAACGGTAGACCGTGCCGAACTCGGCGAGGCGCACCGGCAGGTCGCGGTAGCTGCGCAGCTCCGACGCGTAGATCTCGATGTGGAACGGGCAGTTCATCGGCTTGAGCAGGAACTGCGTGTCGCCGTCGTCCATCACCGGGTACATCTTGTCGCGATAGGTGTTCCAATGGCCCGACTTCTCCCACAGCTCCTTCTGGCCGAGGTGCGGCGTGACGACCGGCTCGTAGCCGCGCTTGAGCTGCTCGCTCTTCATGTATTCCGTCAGCACGTCGCGCAGGACCGCGCCGTTGGGCAGCCAAAGAGGAAGCCCCTGGCCGACGCTCTTCGAGAACATGAAGAGGCCGAGTTCCTTGCCGAGGATGCGGTGGTCGCGCTTCTTTGCCTCTTCGAGGTTATCGAGATAGCGGTCCAGCTCCTCCTTCGTCTCGAACGCCGTCCCGTAGAGCCGCGTCAGCATCTTGTTCTTCTCGCTGCCGCGCCAATATGCGCCTGCGATGTTGAGGAGCTTGTAGTGCCGGATTTCGCCGGTCGATTCCACGTGCGGCCCGCGGCAGAGGTCGATGAAGTCGCCCTGCTTGTAAAACGTGATCGTGTCGCCGTCGGGGATATCGTCGAGGAGTTCGACCTTGTAGGGGTCTTGGCGCAGGCGCAGGATGATGTCCTTCGCGCTGTCGCGGCCGGCGTCCTCGCGCTCGATAGGGAAGTCGGCCCTCGCGTTCTCGGCCATGCGCGCCTCGACCTTCGCGAGGTCGTCCTCCGTGAACTTCTCGTCGCCGAAGTCGATGTCGTAATAGAAGCCGTTCTCGATCGGGGGCCCGATGGTGAGCTTCGCGTCGGGGAAGAGTTGGAGCACCGATTGCGCCATAAGGTGCGCCGCAGAGTGCCGAAGTGCGTAGAGTTTGGAGTTTAGGTAGCTTGCGTCCATGAATGTCGCCTCCCCTACAATGGGAATGGGTTGTTGGGAGCGATCTTACCCATTGTTAGGGTAGGTCTAATTGGTCCGCAAGTTTCGGGGCGTTATTCCCTCGGCAGCTCCTGCGAAGCCACGAACTTCCAGCGGCCGTCGATCCGCTTGAGCGTCTCGGCGAAGCGGCCGGTGAAGGTCATCGGAACCCACTTGTCACCCTTCTTCATCTTGAAGCTCACCTTCATCGTCATCCATGCCACGACCTCGTGGCTTTGCGCCTGAACCTGGTTCACCGTGCTCTTCATCCGCCCGTCTTTGGTCGTCTTGAAGATCGAGGCCATGAACTTCTTGGTCTCCTCGTAGTTCGTAACCTTGCCCTGGGTGTCGGTCGATACGTAGGACGGATCGAGCATGGCGATGAGGCCCTTCAGGTCTCCCTTGGCAACAAGCGCATCCCACTTGGCGTAAACCGCTTCGACTTCCTTGCGCAGCTGCGGGTCCTCCGCCTGCGCGAGCGATCCGGTTGCAAGACAGGCCGCGGCTGCGGCGATTAGCATCCTCACAGTTTTCATCGATTCACCTCCTGATGGGTCACGAAGATACCCGAGAACACGATGCGACGCAGTTGTATTTAAACACGTAGCAAAGACATCTTAGTGGGTTTGAACATGAAAAAAATTGTGCTGCCAATGTTATTCTCAGCGCTCTCTGCAACGGCCCAGAGCAGGATAGAGTTTTTGTTCGCGCCGCAGGTTGCCAGCGGGACGGCTCCGTATGCGGTGGAGATTGTGGACGTAGACGGCGACCTCGACCGTGATGTCATTACGTCCAACTCCGACGACGATGATCGCGACAACATCAGCGTGATTAAAAACAACGGCGACGGAACTTTCGCGGCCCCGATTCACTATGAGGTTGGAGAGGACCCCCTCGAGATGGCGGTCGGCGATTTCAATGGCGATAACAAGCCCGACGTGGTGACCGCCAACTACGGTTCCGGCCAGCAGGTCGGCACACAGTCTTATGTGAGCGTGCTGATCAACACCGGAAGTGGAGCGTTCGGCCCTTCGACCGATTACAACATCGGCGAGAATGCGCATCCGCAGGACGTCAAGGTTGGAGACTTCAACGGCGACAACATTCTCGACTTTGCCGTGGCCGGCATGCGGACTTCGCGGATATCCGTGTTTCGCGGCGTGGGCAACGGCACGTTCACCCTGCAAGGGCACTACCCGGGCGAGAGGCCGAATTACATAGACTTGGCCGACTTCAACGGGGACGGCCTGCTCGACATAGTTTACTGCAACGTGGACGCGGTGGAACTCTTGCGCAATACCGGGACGGGGTTCGTGCGCGGACCTTACATCAACAATTTTCCTATTGGCTGCGCGGGAATCACGGCCGGCGACTTCAACGGAGATAACGTGCCCGACTTTGCCACCTCCGGACGCGACCTCACAGTTTTCACGAACACGGGCGCAGGCGTTTCGTTCACGCGGCAATACTATCCGGTGGGCGAGAATCCGACCGGCATCGACGCGGCTGACTTCGACAACGACGGCCACTTGGATATCGCTTCGTCGAACTACCTCGCCAATTCCGTTTCCGTTTGGAACAACGACGGCGCGGGAGGCTTTTTGGCTCGGCGCGACTGGGGCGTTGGCCACAACCCGTGGGGCATCGGAATTGGGCATCTGAACAATGATGCCTTCATCGACATCGTTGCGCCGAACAGCCAGCTTGATCAAACGACGATCACTCCGCTTATGAATCTGGGTGACCGAACGTTCATTGCCCGTCGCGACTACGGCCTGACCGGCTACGGCCGAGGAGTGGAAGTAGCGGATTTCGACTTGGACGGCCTGCCGGATGCGGTTTCAGGTGTGTATGTTTCGAACCAGGATAACGTTGCAATTTTCTTCGGACGCAGCGATGGATCTCTGGACGACGCGCTTTATCTCGAGAACTTCGGCAACAACATTCCCACCGACGTAGGGGTTGCTGATTTCAACAACGATGGAAAGCCTGACGTTGCCGCCAGCATTTTTAGTCCCGGCAACTCGGTGCGCGTATTCCTCAACGCCGGGAATCGTGATTTCTTCAATAGCGCTGTGCTGGAGGCGGGGGGAAACCCGTCCGGTGTCGACGCTGGTGACATAACGGGCGACGGCTCCGCAGATATCATTAACAGCAACGGCTCACAGAACGACAACAGCATTTCGGTCCATGTCAACAACGGCAACGGGACATTCGCGCCGAGTTTGCGAATACCGGTACTGCTCAGCCCAAGCGATGTCGTAATTGCAGACCTGGACGACGATAGTGACCGTGACGTGGTGGTGACGCATAGTGGCGACTCGCGGGTGGTGGTCTTTAGAAACGACGGCGACGGCAACCTCGGCGCTCCGCTGTCGTTCAACGCCGGCGGCGCTCAGGGCAACGCCGTGGTCGCAGATTTCAACGGGGATGGAAACGTAGACATCGCGGTTGCGGCCGGAACGGTCAAATTGCTACCTGGAAATGGAAATGCCTCGTTCGGGCCGCCAATAAACTCGAATGTACCTGCCGGCAGGATGGACGCGGC
>JACDEQ010000006.1:4249-21168 GCA_013816225.1 Armatimonadota bacterium
GGGCCAAGTATGGCGTGGGTGGGCGAGAACAACGGTGGCGCTCTCACGCTCGTTCTAAGCCTGATCTCAGGATATGAGACCGGGCGCGTCGCAGCGGCCGACATCGACGGCGACGGACTTCCCGAAATCCTAACGGCCAATGGCCGCTCGCGCTCGGTGAGCGTCTTCACGAACCTTACGGAGGGAGGCAGGTCGGTCCTGCCGACGTCTGTGCAAGTAAATCCCGGACAGATTCTTAGCGGAGGCTTGTTGTCTCTCTTCGCAAGCGATGATGATCGTATGGTCGTGCGTCCTGGGGCGGTGTTCGGCAGCTTCCAAGCGCCGATCAGCATAATCGTCGAAGGGGTCGTGCCAGGCACCGGAATAACGAGCCTGAAAGCTGTCACAGAATCCAGCGGGACCGCCTTGAATGTGACCGAAACCATCGAGGCGTACAATTTCTCGACGGGCAGTTTCGACCTTATTTCGACTGCTTTAGTGACGGCGAGCGACACGGTTAAGACCATGACCATCCCGCAGCCGTCGCAGCACGTCGGTCCGGACAACATGCTGCGCCTTCGCGTTCGCTACCGAGCCAATGGGCCGGTGTTCGTCTATCCGTGGGTGATTCGTTTAGACGAAGTTAGTTGGCAGGTGACGCCATAGACTCCTCGCTCTGTTGCTTGGCTCGCTCGGCGATCGTCTCTGCATCGACATCCTCGACGTGCGTCGAGACCGACCACTTGTGGCCGAACGGGTCTTCGAGCGTTCCGGATCGGTCGCCGTAGAACTCGTTCTTTACCGGGCGCGCTTCCTTCGCTCCGGCATCGATCGCTTGCTGGAAGGTTGCATCTACGTCCTCGACGTAGAGGTGCATCAGCACGCTCGATCCGCCTCGCGCGGCCGGGCCGATGAAGTCGATGTCCGGATATTCGTCTGCGAGCATCACTCGCGAGTCGCCGATTTTGATCTCGGCATGGCCGACTTTGCCGTCGGGCTGCTCCATGCGGAAGAGCTCTTCGGCTCCGAACGCTCGCTTGTAGAAATCGATCGCGGCTGAGGCGTCGCTGACAGCTAAGTATGGGGTAACCGAGCTGTATCCTTCGGGAATTGGTTTGGTTGTCATGGTATTCCTCCTATGCGAATATCTTACTTACACGCCACCGACGGGAGTGCCGTTTCTTGTGTGGGCCCATAGGTCCTAACCTAACCATCCGGACAAGCTTACAGTACTTCGACTAAGACGGCGGTCGCTTCGCCGCCGCCGATGCAGGGAGTGGCGACTCCGAACTTGCCACCTCGGCGGCGTAATTCGTTGATCAGGGTCATGACGAGGCGCGTGCCACTCATACCGATCGGGTGGCCAAGTGCGACTGCGCCGCCGTTGACGTTCAGCTTCTCCCGCGGGATACCGACTTTGTCACTCACCGCAAGCGCCACCACGGAGAACGCCTCGTTGACTTCGAAAAGGTCGATGTCGGCAACGGTTTGGCCGGCTTTGTCAAGCAGCTTTTCGATCGCGAATGCGGGCGCGGTGGTGAACCGCTTCGGCTCTTGCGCGTGCTGAGCATAAGCAACCAGCCGCGCTATCGGTTTCAAGCCCAAAGAAACGGCTTTCCCCGCCGAAGCCACGACCATCGCGGCGCCGCCGTCGTTGATCGACGAAGCGTTGCCTGCCGTGACCGTGCCTTCTTTATCGAAGGCCGGGCGAAGCTCGGAGAGTTTGGCTACGTTGCCCTTTCCGGGCTCTTCATCCTTGTCGACGACCATCGGGTCGCCCTTTCGCTGAGGAATCTCTACGGGAACGATCTCTTCGGCGAATAGGCACTTCTCTTGGGCTGCAAGAGCGCGGGTATAGGATTCCGCCGCGAACGCGTCCTGCTTTTCACGCGAGAGGCCGCATTCTCGGGCGCAGAGTTCGCCGGCATTCCCCATGTGGATATTATCGTACGGGTCCCAAAGCCCGTCGTGGATCATCAGATCGACGAGCTCGCCGTGTCCCATTCGGTAGCCGGTCCGGGCTTTCGGCAACGCATAAGGGGTGTTGCTCATGCTCTCCATGCCGCCGGCAACGACGATCTCGGCGTCTTCGCATTTGATCGCTTGGGCCGCGATCATGATCGTCTTCATGCCGCTGCCGCAGACCTTATTTACCGTGGTGCAAGGTACACTGTCGGGGATGCCTGCAAAGCGACTGGCTTGTCGCGCAGGCGCTTGGCCGATGCCACCAGATAGTACATTGCCCATCAAGACCTCATCCACTTGATCCGGCCTTAGACCCGCTCGGTCGAGTGCGGCTTTAATTGCGGATGCGCCCAACTGCGGGGCGGTTAGCGACGACAAAGAGCCCATAAAACTCCCGATCGGAGTGCGCGCGCCCGATAAAAATACGACTTCTTTCATTGTGGTGGCCTGCTTACGAGTTTACCTGCGGCGAGATTTAGTGTATAAAAGAGGCGGGGAGACTGGATTCTCGTGGAGGGCGAAATGTACCGCTTGTTAATCGCGGACGATGACGATGATGTGCGCGGCTTACTCCGTGCGCAGTTGGAGAGGCTTGGGCACAACGTTGTGGCGGAAGCGCGAAACGGCGAGGAAGCTGTGCGTTTGGCGGCCGAGCATGCACCGAATATGGCGATCCTCGATGTGCGAATGCCTGTTATGGACGGCATCGATGCAGCAAACAAGATATTGCGGGACAATCCGTGCCCGGTGATCTTTCTTACGGCGTATGTCGAAGAGGACACCGTTGCCCGAGCTGGGGAGACCGGGGCGTTCTATTATCTGGTCAAACCGTTCAGGACCGAGGACCTCGCCCCGGCAATGACCCTGTCGGCCGCGCGATTCAAGCAGTATCAGGACACGCAATACCTGCTCCAAAAGGCCCAGAGGGACCTCGACGACCGCAAGACCATCGAACGCGCGAAGGGAATCCTTATGGAACAGTTCGGCCTGACCGAGCAAGAAGCTTTCAAAAAGATACACTTCGCCGCGAGAAATTCGAATCGCCAAACGGCTGTGGTTGCCGCCGAAGTGCTCGAATCCGGCCAGATTCCAAGCTAAGCAGCCGTCCGGCGGGTACGATTGCACCCATGCCCACCGGAGAGGCGGTCGAGACCGTCCAGCTCACCCTCAACACGATTCGCGGCCTCTCGATGGACGCCGTCCAGGCGGCCAACAGCGGGCACCCCGGCCTACCGATGGGTGCAGCTGCAATGGGCTACGCGCTCTTCGCGAGGCACCTCCGCTTCGACCCTGAAGCGCCGGATTGGTTCAACCGAGATCGGTTTATTCTGAGCGCGGGACACGGGAGCATGCTACTCTACAGCCTGCTGTTTCTCACCGGTTACGACCTGAGCCTCGATGATATCAAGAACTTTCGGCAGTGGGGAAGCAAGACCCCGGGCCACCCCGAGAACTTCATGGCTCCGGGGGTCGAAATGGCGACTGGCCCGCTCGGGCAGGGGTTCGCTACAGGTGTCGGAATGGCGATTGCGGAGGAGATGCTGCGCGCAGCGTTCCCAGACGATGTGGGCCATTGGACATACGCGATCTGCAGCGACGGCGATCTCATGGAGGGCGTAAGCCACGAAGCGGCTTCGCTCGCCGGCCATCTGCAGCTGGGCCGGCTGGTTTATCTCTACGATTCGAACCGCGTCACGATCGACGGCAAAACGGACCTTGCCTATTCCGACGACGTTGCCGGGCGGTTCGCCGCGTATGGCTGGCACGTGTCGAAGTGCGATGGGATGGACGTGGACCAAGTTGATCAGCGGATCGCCGGGGCGAAGGGAGACGCGCGCCCCTCATTGATCGTTTGCACGACGACGATCGGTTACGGCAGCCCCAACAAGGCGGACAGTGAGCAGTCCCACGGATCGCCGCTCGGCGTCGAAGAGGTGAAGTCCGCTAAGATCGCCCTTGGGATTCCCCTCGAGCCGCTTTTCTTCGTGCCCGGCGAAGTTCGGGAACACATGCTGGAAGTGGGCAGCAGGTGTCGGAAAGAGCGGATCGCGTCAGAAAACAAGATCGATGAGGCTCTGAAGAAACGCTTGGCGGGCGAGATGGACCATTCGTGGGAGCGGCATTTGCCCGTGTTTGAAGGCGCAATGGCGACTCGGGCCTCCAGCGGCAAGATTATAAACGCGATAGCTAAGGGCGCTCCGCAACTTGTGGGGGGTAGCGCAGACCTAACTGATTCCAATCAGACGGAGATCATCGGTGGTGACACCTTCTCCGCCAGGAGTAGGATGGGGCGCAATATTCACTTCGGAGTTCGCGAGCATGCTATGGCTTGCGCAGTCAACGGCCTGAATCTGCATGGAGGGTTGCGCGCGTTCGGCGGAACGTTTTTGATCTTCAGCGACTATATGAGGCCGCCCATTCGGCTGGCTGCGCTCATGCGGTCGGGTTCGATTTTCGTGTTTACGCATGACAGCATCGGCCTGGGAGAGGACGGTCCGACGCACCAGCCGATCGAACACCTTATGGGTCTACGGGCGATTCCCAATCTTGCGGTGTTCCGACCCGCAGACGCAAACGAAACAGCCGCGGCTTGGAAAATCGCTTTGGAGCGGAACGAGGGGCCGACGGCGCTCGTGCTGACGCGCCAGCCGGTGCCACCTCTTTCGCTCGGAATCGAGGGAGGATTGCGCGGTGGGTACGTTCTGAGGGAATCATCCACAGATCCCAGCTTAATGCTGATCGCAACCGGATCAGAGGTTTCGATTTGCGTCGAGGCACGCGAGATGCTTGAATCTGAGGGCATTCCGACGCGTGTCGTGAGCATTCCCTGCTGGGAGCTGTTCGGGGAGCAGCCGCAAGAGTATCGGGACTCGGTTCTTCCGCCCTCGGTTACGGCGAGAGTGAGCGTAGAAGCAGGAGCCACGCTCGGCTGGGATCGCTGGATCGGTTCGTACGGCAAGGCAATTGGGCTCGACCACTTTGGAGCGAGCGCGCCTTACAAGCGCATCTACGAGGAGTTCGGGCTCACACCCGAGAAGATCGCCGACGCGGCGCGTTCGTTGGTGTAACGGCTACACCGGACCATGGTTCGGCGGTTTGTGATCGCGATGCAGGTGCTCCCTCACTAAGGGAAAAGGGTAACGTTCCTGCGAGCCGGCAACTTTTGACGCCCTGACTTTCGTAAATCGATTGCCCGCTTGCCGTGAGGTTCGCGGACCCACACCATTTTAATTCTGAGAGGGAGTTTCTAAATGCGTCTTTCCTGTCGAACGGCCGCGACCTGTGCGGCCATCTTCGTGTTCGCCATCTGCTCTGCCCAGGTCACGACGGAGGAGCTCATTGCGAACCTGAAGTTCCGGGGCATAGGGCCAGCCACGATGAGTGGGCGCATCGCGGACATCGACGTCGATCCGAAGGACACGGCGACCGTTTACATAGCAACCGCCTCCGGCGGCGTCTGGAAGACCACGGGCGGCGGCGTCGTGTGGACTCCGATTTTCGACGACCAGCCCGCGGCTTCGATTGGCTGCGTTCAGGTCTCGCGAGCCGACAGCAATATCGTTTGGGTCGGGTCGGGCGAATCCAACAACCGCAATAGTTCGGCTTGGGGCAATGGCGTTTACGTGTCGGCCGATGCAGGGAAGACCTGGCGCAACGTTGGGCTCACCGAGAGCCAGCAGATCGCGCGAATAGTTACGCATCCCAAAGATCCCAAGAAAGCTTGGGTCGCCGCAATCGGTCCTCTTTGGTCGACCGGAGAGGAGCGTGGTGTTTACATGACCGAGGACGGCGGCACCACTTGGACCAAGACGCTTTACATCGACGAGAGTACCGGCGCAACGGAACTCGTTATCGACCCTAAGAACCCGAAGGTCTTGTATGCGGGTATGTACGAGCGTCGAAGGTTTCCCTATACCTTTCGAAGCGGCGGAAAGGCGGGCGGCGTGTTTAAGAGCACTGATGGCGGCAAGAAGTGGAAAAGGCTTTCCGGCGGCTTGCCAACCGGCGAAACTGGCAAAATCGGACTTGCTGTCTCTCCTAAGAATTCGAGGACCATCTTTGCGCTGGTTGAGGGCACAGCCGGGGAGAAAGGTGAGGATGGACTCTACAGGAGCGACGACGCCGGCAAGTCCTGGAAGAAGTTTGGGCGTTTTAATTCGAGGCCGTTCTATTACTACGAACTGGCAGTCGATCCTAACGACGAAAACCACCTGTATTCCACGAGCACGCAGCTAATGGAAAGCAAAGATAGCGGTGCAACCTGGCGACCCGTTCGCGCTTCGCTTCACGTGGACTATCACGCGGTTTGGATCGATCCAGCGAATTCGAAGCACATGTGGGTTGGCAATGACGGGGGCGCTGGAGTCTCGTGGGACGGAGGGCAAACGTGGCGACACATGGGCGCCATCGTCGGCGCGCAGTTCTACTCGGTCGGTTACGACCTGGCTTATCCCTACCACGTCTATGGCGGTCTGCAAGACAACGGCAGCTGGGGCGGACCTTCTCAGTCCCGAAATCTGGCCGGCATCGCGAACTACGACTGGTACCGCGTCGGTGGCGGGGACGGGTTCCACGTGCAAATAGATTGGCTTGACAATGAGACGGTTTACAGCGAAAGCCAAGGTGGAGCGATCGGCCGGCTAAACAAGCGGACAGGCGCCAGCGCATTCATCCGGCCCAGGCCGCCACAAGGCGAAACGTACCGCTTCAACTGGTCGAGCCCTATAGTTTTGAGCCCGCACAATCCGCGCATCGTCTGGTTCGGGGGCAACAAACTCTTTAAATCGATCGATCGCGGCGACAACTGGCGTGTGGCAGGCCCTGATTTGACAACGAATGATCCGGAGAAGCAGAAAAAGATGGCCGGCCTCAGTCCGGAGAACACCGGCGCCGAAAACCACTGTACGATCATCACGATCAGCGAGTCTCCGCGCATACCGGGAAACGTATGGGTCGGAACCGACGATGGCTTGGTCCAAGTTTCGCAAAATGACGGTTACGGCTGGACCAATGTCACGGCGAACATTCCAGGAGTGCCCAAGAATACGTGGGTTAGCAGGGTCGAAGCCAGCAAGCATAAACTGGAGCGGTGTTATGCCACGTTCGACGGCCACCGGTCCGGGGATATGCGGCCGTACATCTTCGTCACCGAAGACTTTGGAAAGACCTGGTCTAGTATTGCCGCCAATATGCCGATGGGCTCGGTCTATGTGATCGAGGAAGACGCGGTCAACGAAAACCTGCTGTTTGCCGGCACCGAGTTCGGTGTTTTCGTCTCTACCGATCGCGGCAAGGTATGGACTCGGTGGAAGTCCGACCTGCCCACGGTCGCCGTGCACGATATCGCTGTTCATCCGCGCGAGCGCGAGATCATTTTAGCCACACATGGCCGCGGCATGTTCATCGCGCCTGTCGAGCCCCTTCAGCAGGCGACTACCAAAGTCCTACAAGAGGACCTCGCCCTATTCGATATGGTAGATGCGGTTCGGTGGACAAGCGACCGCAGCGGCGGTTACGGAGACGGCCAAGGCTGGTTTTGGGGACGCAATCCGCCCGCGGGCGCGCGTATCACCTACTACTTGAAGGCCGACGTAAAGGGCGTGAAGCTCAATTTTATAAAACAATACGGCACGGACTTCTCGACGCTGCAAAACGTAGCTGGCGCCAAGGGGGTCAACGTCGCATATTGGGATTTGCGCGGCTCGGCGCAAGGCCAGGACGAAGGGCGAGGAAGACGAGGCGGTGCGCTGGCTGCTGACGCGGGAGTCTACGCCGTTCGCCTCAGCGCCGGGGGCAAAACCGTGGTCAAAAAACTGCGCGTGATACAAGACCCCCTTCTCGCCAAGCCCTCTGAGTAGAATAGCCCCATGAAAGGGCTCTTAGCGTGTTTCGCGATGGCCTTCGCTCCTGATGGACCGGAGGTGGAAAGCCCGCTCGAAGGCTGGCTCGAGGAAGACGTCGAGTCCGGGCCAAACCAGATGGACTTGGGGGGCGTAGGATATGCTGCAGTGTCCGAGCCGGTTTCCCTGTTGGCTCTCGGAGGATCGGCAGGCTTGGCGGGATGGCCCGGGAGATAGACGAGCAGCCGAAGGACGACTTCGACCCGCGGTACTTCACAAGTAGGGAAGTGTGCCCTGTTTGCGAAACGCCCGGGGGGACCCTACTATACCGGGCCCCACTAAGCGAACCCCCCTTGCGGAGCATGCTAGAGAACCACTATTCCGCAGCGAAGGGAACCATAGAATGGAGCTACTTAGAGGGCACGGATTACGTGCTGCTCGAATGCCAATCTTGCGGGCTGATCTACCAGAAGTACGTTCCCAACGGGTTCATGTTGAACCACGTTTACAACGAAATGATCGATTCGGACTTCCTCAAGTCCTACGAGGAGCGCGCGCTTACGCTGCGAAACTTCGAAAACATTTCCGGTGAGCTGGAGGCCCTTTTTGCATTGATTCGCAAGCCTCTATCCGAGATCACCTTCTTAGACTACGGCTTCGGTTTTGGCAAGTGGTCTCGGGCCGCTCGCGGGATGGGAGCCACCGTTTTCGCCACCGAGATTTCGCCTGAGAAGATCATATTTGCCCGCGAGGTCGGCGTGCAGATCATAGACAACGATGCGATCTCTGCCATGAAGTTCGACATCGTCCACGCTGAACAGGTCGCCGAGCACTTAGTGGAGCCGCTGAAAGACGTCGCGCTTTTGGCCGGGGCAACCGCAGAAGGTGGAATATTCAAAATGGCGGTGCCGCGCCCGGGCAACATAAAGGCCCTCTTAGCCTCCCGTGGCATGATCGAAAGGTCTCCTCAGGAGCACTTGTTGAAGGAAAACGAGTTCTTGAAGGACGCGGGCGCTGCCGACTACGTCGGAATCATGCCGCTTGAGCACGTCAATTTGTACACGGACCGCACGGCAGAGTTTATGGCCAAAAGGTTCGGCTTGACGATCGAAAGCACCGCGAGGCCGCGCGTTCCGCGAGTCCATGTCGAAGGCTTCGGCTCGATCGCCAGATCCTTGGCTAACGTGGCCAAAGAGGCGCTCAAGCCCATCATCGAAAGGCAAAGGAAGGATCGGGGCTACTACTTGTTCCGAAAGTGAGAGGAGAGTGGGTCCTCCAAGGCAGATGTCCTGCCTAACTCAACATAATATATCTTATCAGACAGTGTGCTGGAGCGAAAGTACAACGGTGCCGATTCAGGCAGAAGTTTGCCCGGTTCCCTTTAGTTTGCTACTAGCTGATCGCTGACGATCCGGTCGAGTTCGGCGGCCTTGCTGGCGTAGAAGTCCAGCAGACCGTCGATCGCAGTATCGACCTCCTCGCCGTGCTCGCGGATCAATTTGACGACGTATACCGCAACTGCGCCGAGTCCCGCAATCGCCGCAGTCGTCCCGAGTAATCCAGTCAGTCTTGTCTTCTTCAACATATCGTTCATCCCCTGGTGATAATAGTTATCCACAAGATTATAACAACTTATCCACACCAGGTAATGACCAAATTGGGTGAATCTCACCCTTCTTAACTAATCGATATCGTAGCGCTTCTGGCCGTCGTTACCGCCTCCGGCGATAATGCGCTTGATAAAGGTCACTAATTCGGCAGGATTGAAAGGCTTGGTGAGGTAGACGTCGGCGCCGAAGTGATAGCCTTCGAATACGTCCTTGTCTTGGGCCTTGGCCGTGAGCATAACGACCGGCAGGTTCTGGGTTTCAGGCTCGCGTCTCAGATTCTTGAGCACTTCGAAGCCGTCCATATACGGCATCATTACGTCGAGAACGCAAATGTCCGGCTTATCAGCCCGGATCTTCTCCAGCCCTTCCTTGCCATCATACGCGGTGACGACTTCCCAGCCCTGTCGCTCCAGGTTCACTTGAATCAGACGCACGATGCTGCGCTCATCATCGCAGACTAGAATCTTGACGGCCATATGTGTTTACAGAATCCTCCGAGTCGTAGGGTTGTCAAATGCTACCTCACGGGCAGGGTTTGCGTGTAGATCGAGTTACCCTTCTTCAGCCCTAACCGTGTCGAGTATTGAATCTACGACGTAGACGGGACACCCGAAGCGAACTGCAAGAGCGATCGCATCGCTGGGCCTGGCGTCGACCTCGAGCTCTTCCCCACCGAGCCTTACGTAAAGCTTGGCGTAGTAGGTTGCGTTCCACAAATCGTCGATGACAACCCGGTCCAGCGTGCCGCCCATCCGCTCGATGACCATTTTCAAGAGATCGTGTGTCATCGGCCGGTCCAGTTGGGTGCCTTCCATGACGAGGGAAATCGCCATGGCCTCGAACGGCCCGATCGAAATTGTGAGGTCGCGTCCTTCGTCGTCCTGAAGCTGCACAAACCGCTGGACCGTGCCGCCGGTTTCTGTTCCGTACGTGGCCGCTATCCGAACCTGGATTGGCACCCCGACGAACTCACCCCTGCCGAGGTCCTTTGGGAAAAAGGGCGGCGGGTCGTTGAATTCCGGGTTGAACTCTTCGGGCATCTCGCTATGTTGCGGCGCGTGTCTTTTCTACCACGCCCTGCAGGAATTCCGCATTGGAAGGCGTCCGTTTTAGCAATTTAATGAGAGATTCTGTGGCCTCGACGTTATCCCTTTGGTTCGCAAGGAGCCTGTGGAGGTGATAGACCGCCTCGAGCTCGCCCGGCGCGAACAGCTTCTCTTCGGCTCTTGTCGAGCTTCTCTTGACGTCTATCGCAGGCCAGATGCGCCTCTCGGCGAGGTCGCGGTCGAGCACGAGCTCCATGTTGCCGGTACCCTTGAACTCTTCGAATATAGCGTCGTCCATCTTGCTGCCCGTGTCGATCAGCGCCGTGGCGATGATCGTGAGGCTGCCGCCTTCTTCGATATTCCTAGCGGAGCCGAAGAATCTTCGCGGACGATACATTGCTGACGGGTCGAGGCCGCCACTGAGTGTCCTTCCACTGGGGTTGACCGTCAAGTTGCTTGCGCGGGCCATACGGGTTATCGAGTCGAGCAACACGACCACGTCATGGCCGACCTCGACAAGCCGTCGGGCCTGCTCGAGGCAGAGTTCCGAAACTCTCATGTGGTTCTCGGGCGGCTCGTCGAACGTGCTGCTGATCACTTGGCCGCGCACGGAGCGCCGCATATCGGTAACCTCTTCCGGCCGCTCGTCTACGAGCAGCACCATCAGCTTGACCTCGGGATGGTTGGCTTCCACGCTGTTTGCGATTGTCTTCAAGAGCGTGGTTTTTCCGGCCTTGGGAGGGGAGACGATGAGTCCTCTTTGCCCCTTCCCTATCGGGCAGATCATGTCGATGATGCGCGCCGCGATAGCGGTGGGCGCGGTCTCCATGTGGATCCGATCGTCCGGGAAAATTGGCGTTAGTTTGTCGAAATCGGGCCGCTTGACGATCGCGTCCGATTCGGCGGCGAATCCGTTTACGGACTCGACCCGCAGGATTCCAAAATACTTCTCGCCCTCTTTCGGAGCCCGTGCCTGGCCCAGAACTGTGTCGCCTGTTCGAAGCCAGAACCTGCGGATTTGCGACTGGCTAACGTAGATATCATCCTGCGATGGAGCGTAGTTCTTTTGTCTCAGGAAGCCCCAGCCGTCAGGAAGGATTTCCAAGACGCCGGACTTATAAATCGCGCCAGATTCACTGTTGGTTTCGATCATCACGGCTTCTACAACCGCCGACCGCGAGCTCCCGTTGAGTGTGATCTTGTATTTCTTGGCCTCCTTGGCGAGCGCCGTGTCGGCCATAGTATCGAAGTGCTTGTAGTCCGTCGTCGGCAGCTGATCGAGGTCTGCCTGGGTTAGAACATGTTCTCTTGGCCGATTATCACGTCGGCCGCCGCCCTTATTTCGTTGTCGAGACGCGCTATTGGGCTCAGCGCCTGAAGGTTTGCGAAAGTGCATAGAACACCTGTGTGAAAAGATTGGAGAATAACGACACGCGTGGGCAGCGCCCACGGGTCTGCTTTCAGTATATCACGAATTCGTTATCAAAGTTGCCGCGCTATGGCACCAGCCTTCCAACGAACTTCAAATTGCGCCACTCTTCGTTCAAATCCATTCCATAGCCAACCACGAATTCGTTCGGAAGTTCGAACCCGATGAAGTCTGGGCGGTCCCTTCCTTGAAATGCGTCCGACTTGAAAAGCAACGTCACCACGCGGACACTCGTCGCGCCTCTCGCTTTGAGAACTCCTAATAGGTATTCCAAAGTGAGCCCGCTGTCGACGATGTCCTCGACTATTAAGACGTCTCGGCCCTCGATATGGGTGCTAACATCTAGGCGAATCTCCACAGCCCGCGTCGACCTGGTTCCATCGTAGCTGGCTACGGCCATGAAATCGATGGGGTAGCCACTCCCCAACTCGCGCGCCAGATCGGCAAGAAAGAACACGGAACCCTTGAGAACCGATAGCAGCAGGGGCCTCGACTCTGCGTATGCGCGCTGTATCTGCTGCGCAAGTTCACGAGTTCGGGACGCTATCTGCTCCTCGGTTAGAACGGTTTCGACTCGCATCACTCCCACTCGATGGTGGCCGGTGGCTTGCTGGTGAGATCGTACAGAACCCGGTTTACTCCCTGAACCTCATTGACGATTCTGCTTGCAATCCGTTCGAGAACAGCGAACGGTATCTCGGAAGCGTGCGCCGTCATTGCGTCTTCGCTGGAGACCGCGCGCAGCACAATCGGGTTTAGATATGTCCTTTCGTCTCCCATAACGCCGACGCTCCGAACATCGAGCAGCGCCGCGTAGGACTGCCAAATTCCCCGGTTCAAGCCTTCGCGGAAAAGCTCTTCGCGGAAAATAAAGTCTGCGTCTTGTACGGTCCTGACTCTTTCCGGCGTGACCTCGCCCAGAATTCGCACCGCCAGGCCCGGTCCGGGAAACGGCTCGCGGTCGATCGCTTCGCTGGGCAATCCGAGTTCCCTGCCTGCGGAGCGAACTTCGTCTTTAAAGAGCCAACGGAGGGGTTCGATGAGCTCCATCTTCATGCAGTCCGGCAGTCCGCCTACATTGTGGTGGGTTTTAATTTTTGCCGCGGTCTTCGATCCGCTCTCGATCACGTCCGGATAGAGCGTCCCTTGAGCCAGGAAATCGCAGTCGCCGATCTCCGATGCGTGCTGCTCGAAAACGCGCACGAATTCTCCGCCGATTCGCTTCCTTTTCTCTTCAGGATCGATTACGCCGGCAAGGGCTTTGAAGAACTGGCCCGAGGCTTCGATCGCGACGAACTCGGCCGGTACGTATGTGCGAAATGTTTCGACGACCTGCGCAGCCTCGTTCTTTCGCATGAGGCCATGATCGACAAAAACGCACACCAAGCGGTCGCCGATCGCTCTGGCGATGAGGGCTGCGGCAACGGTGCTGTCCACCCCTCCGGAGACGGCGCACAGCGCCCGGCCCTTGCTGCCGACGCGGCGACGGATCTCTTCCGAAGTCTCCTCGATGAAGTTAGCGGACGTCCAGTCGCCACGAAAGCCCGCTTGGTCGAATAGGAATTTACGAAGGACTTCCTTGCCGCCCTCGGTGTGCGTGACCTCCGGGTGGAACTGGACTCCAAAGAGCTTTTGCTCGGGGGCCTCCATCGCGGCCACCGCGCAGGTCGATGTGGTTGCCGCCACCTGAAAGCCCTTCGGAAGAGTAGCAACGGCATCGCCGTGGCTCATCCACACCTGCCCGCTCTCGCGCAAGAGAGCTGCGTTCGGTACGGGTTGGAGGAGCTGCTTACCATACTCTCGGTGCTCCACCTTGACAACCTCCCCATCGAGCAGCCTCGCGAGCAGCTGCTGTCCGTAACAAATCCCGAGCACCGGTGTGCCGCTTTTCAGTAGATCGGGGGAGATGGTCGGGCTGTCGCTGTCGAGCACGCTCTTGGGGCCGCCGCTCAGGATTGCGGCCTTCGCCTGACGCCATTCGGATTCGAGATTCGGAGAATCCCAAGCGACGATCTTCGAATAGACCTTTAACTCGCGGGCCTTTCGCGCGATCAATTGGGTGTACTGCCCGCCGAAGTCTACGACCAATAACGTTTCGTGCGTCGCAGACTTGTCCACTCGTTAAGTTTTCCATTTATCCCGGCGCACGGTCAAGTGAGGTAGCCTTTGCGCGTTGATCACGGTCGATTCCCTGACAAAACACTTTGTAGACAGCAAGCGCGGAATCGTGCGCGCGGTGGAGGGCGTTTCCTTCGAGTCTCAACCAGGGGAAATCTTCGGATTATTGGGAGCGAACGGCGCTGGCAAGACTACGCTCATGCGCATGCTCAGCACGGTCATCACTCCCACGTCCGGTTCCGCGACGATCTCAGGCTACGACGTCGTTCGAGACGCCGCACAGGTCAGACGGAATATAGGCTTTATGTCCAGCACAACGGCCCTGTACACGCGCCTGACCGCCAAGGAGATGATCGTGTACATGGGCCGACTCTATGGGCTCGGTGGCCGCGATCTCGATCGGCGGGTGGCCGAAGTGATCCAGATGCTTCAGATAGCCGATTTCCAGCACCGACTGTGCGACAAAATATCCACCGGCCAGAAGCAGCGTGTGAGCCTCGCAAGAACGATCCTGCACGATCCGCCGGTGCTCTTCTTCGATGAGCCGACGGCTGGCCTCGACGTCCTCGCCAGCCGCACGATCATGGAGTTCATCGAGGAACGCCGAACCTCGGGAAAAACAGTGGTTTTCTGCACTCATATCATGAGCGAAGCGGAGCGGCTTTGCGACCGCATTTGCGTCCTGCACAACGGCAAGGTCGCGGCGATCGGCACGCTGGACGAACTGAAAACGATGACGGGAGAAGAAGGGCTCGAAAAAGTCTTCCTGTCCCTCGTGTCCGGCCAGGAGGCCGAGGTCGCTTGAAAGGGTGGACACACGTCTTTCGCAAGGAGATTCGCGAGTTCGCAAGGGACAAGCGCGTTTTTTACACTTCCCTGCTCGGCCCCCTTATTCTCGAAGTATTAATCATTTTCCTTTTTGGGTTTCTATTCAAGGTGATGGGCTCGGAGCGCCAGCACAAGGTGCTCGTGGTCAACAGAAACGAGGGTGCGCCCGTCCTAAAGGCTCTCGAACAAACTAAGCGCTTCAAGCTAACCGATTTAGACGATTACGGCAAAGGCGCCGAGTTGCTTAAGAAGGGCGAGGCCAATTTGGTTATAAAGTTTCCGGAAGGCTTTCTCGATCGATACGAGAAACGCAAAGCGCCGGAATTTACTACGCTTTACGATGACAACGAGGCCACCAGCCAAGTTGCGAAAGAAACGGTCAAGGCCATACTAGCGGAAGCGCGAGATCAAGAGCGAACTGCGCGAATAAAAGAAGCAAAACTCGATCCAGACTCGTTCGAGGCCTATAAACTAAACGAGATGAAGGCGGATACAGGGAAACCTTTTGCGGGAACGGTCCTTGTGGGTTTCCTGCCCTATCTAATCGTTATTTGGGCATTTTATGGGGGTTTCTCGATCGTAAGCGATTTGGTGGCGGGCGAAAAAGAGCGCGGCTCGTTAGAGACGCTTCTCGTCTCCCCTATTTCCCGCAAGGCGATCGGTTTCGGGAAATTCGTTGCGCTAGCTACGCTGAGTTTGGCGAGTTGCTTGTCCGCGCTCTTAGGAGTTGTAATGATGGGCATGCTGGACCTACCGCTGACACGAACAATGTTCGAGGGAGGGCTGCACATTAGTGCTCTTTCGGCGTTTGCGATTGTCGTAACCCTAATTCCCTTAGTCGTCTTCTTTGCAGGAACTCTGCTGGCCCTCTCGACCTACGCGCGCAATCAACGCGAAGTCCAAGGCTATCTTTCGATGGCCAGCTTTGTCGTATTGATACCCGCGATGATGAGCCAGTTTATCGGGTACACCGATGCGGCCACGGCAAAGTGGGTCGCCTTCGTGCCGGTCCTGAACACGGCAACCGTAATTCGCCAGGCAATGTTGCAAAAAGTGGACCCGTTCATGCTCATAGCAACGGCGGGCACGAGCGCCCTGCTGGCAGCTCTCGGGCTGTGGTTTGCGATTCGTTTATTCTCGAAAGAAGCCGTCCTGCTGAGGGTTTAGCTAGCGCCGCGAAAAGGTAACCTTTGCGGCGGGATTACTCCCACCGTTTGGGGGCGCTTTCATGGACGAACAGACCACTTCGATACAACTCGAACAGCTTGAGGAACTGGTCGAGCAAGGTCGCCTTGGCGAAGCTGCCGCCCTTGTAGCCGCCGCCCATGCGTCCGACGCGGCCGATGCCCTCCAAGCCCTCGAGCCGGCCGAAGTGGCGAACATCCTACTCCGGCTCGATCGCGAGCACGCGGCGGATATCCTCGAAGAGCTGCCCGACGACCTTGCGGCGGACGCCATCGACCAGATGCAGCCTAAAGAGGCGGCCGAGATCGTCACCGAGCTGCGTTCCGACGAAGAAGCGGACATTCTGCAGGAGGTATCCGACCCGCACGTGGAAGCGATTATCGGCCACCTCGATCAAGAACAGGCCGAGATGGCTCGCGAACTGCTGGCTTATGGCGAGGACACCGCGGGCGGTCTCATGCAAAAGGAGTTCATCGCCGTCCCGATCACCCTCACCGCTACCGAGGCCCGGAAGAGCCTCCAAGAAATGGCCGAGGATGAGATGAACTTTTACCCTTATTCTTATATCTATGTGGTTGACAACGGAGGTAGGTTCCAAGGCGTCCTCGGCCTTCGAGCCCTTCTGTTCGCCAGTCCCACTACGCCGATTGCAAGCATCTTGACGCCCGATGCGCTGACCACCTCTCCGGAAACCCCCGGGGAGGAGCTGGTCAAAACCTTCCGCCGAAGCCGGCTGCTTTCCGCGCCTGTTGTCGCGCGCGACGGGGTCCTGTTGGGAATCGTAACTCAGGAGGACGCGATGCGGTTCAGCAAAGAGGAATCCGACGAAGAGTTCCTCCGCTTTTCCGGTATCGCGGGCGGCGAAGAGTTCCGGGACATGCCGTTGAGAGAGCGCGCAGGCAAGCGGTTGATCTGGCTC
>JACDEQ010000474.1 GCA_013816225.1 Armatimonadota bacterium
CGCTGGTCGTGGGTGGAGTGGGCATCATGACCGTGATGCTGATGAACGTAAACGAGCGCAAGCGCGAAATCGGGATTCGGAAAACGGTCGGCGCTCGGCGAGGTGACGTCTTCGCCCAGTTCTTGATCGAGGCCGTTATGCTGACTTTGGCGGGCGGCCTCGCCGCAGCCGCCGGGTCGTATGCGGTCATCCAGGTCCTAGACCAAACCACACCGATCCACGCTCGCCTAACGCCGGGCGTTTTGGCGCTCGGCCTAGGCGTCAGCGTGGGCATCGGCTGCCTGTTCGGCCTCATCCCAGCGCTCCGCGCTGGGGCGAAAGACCCGGTGGACAGCATGAGGCAGGAGTAGCCTGCCGGCTGTCCGGTATAATGGATGCCCGCCTTTAAGGCGGCAATGAGGTTTTCCGAACTTGGTCAAAAGCACCCAACGAAGTCCAACCGTAGATATTGCGCGCGCCTATGCCGATCGTCTCGTCCTCCAGGGAATTGCGAACGTCGAATCCACGCTCAGGCTCGGTGAACTGGCGGCCGAGCTTGCTCCGCACGGCATCAACCTCGCAGGCCTGCGCAACTTGTTGGCGACGAACCCGGACAGGTTCGCCTACAGCGACCGCCGCTGGATGCCCACTTCGCGGGTGACCGGCGCCGACGGGCCACTCAATCAGCAGGTGAAATCGACTCTCCATGGCTTCGGCGCTCCGGTTAGTGTTTCCGATTTGGCCGCCGAGCTATCGCGATCGAGAAAGCTTTCGCAGGAATATTTCGAATCGAAGCTGCCTGCGATTCTCGGCGCCGACCCCCAGATGTTCATTACTTGCAGCGGCCACGCAGGGCTCGCCAAGTGGCTCTTCCTGGCCGACGGCGAGAAGCCGGAGCAGGCTCTTTACCTGAATGGTATCACTGAGCAGGATGTGGCTTCCGTTGAGAAAATCCTTGCCAAGCTCGATTACTCGAACGTGGGAAAGGCAGCAAAAGAAGCCCTCAAGCACGCGCCCGTCTCGGTCAAGCTGATCGGCTATTTCGCGTGGAAGCATCTGAATCCCGAAACCGACTACGCACGACGCTACTACGACGCGCTCGAATTGCTCGACGCCTTGTATGCTGTTCCCGGTTTTGTTTTCGGAGCCGATAGCAAGATGCATCCCGAGGCCGAAGCCCCCAAGTGGCTAAAGGCGGCTCTGCGGGAAGCCGAGAAGGCCAAGCCGGTCGTAGAGGTCGAGGACGTTGCGCCGCTCGAGTTCGGCGATGTGGAGGTCGACGAAATGGTGCAGGCCGTCATGGCCTCCCCGATTTCCGTCGGCGTCGGCAAGTTTCTTGAAACGAAATACGAACTCACCTCGGCAGATCGCACCTATCCGGAAGACCTCGCTAATGCGGTTGCAGCCCTCGAAGCCAGCGACAAGGTTTGGTTCGTGGGAGGAGACCGGTTCCGCAAATCCGATTCGGCGCCGGAGTTCATCGGCTCCGTTCCCGAGTTCTTCAACTACGTGGATTACGATTTCAGGGATGCGGACGGAGAGTCAATCGACATGGAGCTTTCGGACGACGGCTTCAGCAGCGCCCTCCGCAAGGAGATGGCGAACGTCCTGGCGCAGGACGTTCTCGACGAGGACCCGCAGCCAAAGCCCAAGAAGCAGCTGGACCAGCTTCGGCTCGTTCTAAAATCACTGCACCGCGAAATCGGCACATTTCCGCTTTGCCAAGTTCCGACAGGCTGGCTCGAGGAAGCTCCCTCTATCCAAGAGCTGATCTTCCGCGACTCGGCCGGTAGAGAACTCAACGTCTGGCTCAATCACGACACTCGGTTGATGTTCAACCTGATCGACTGGTGGTTCGAACAGCCCGTGGAGAGCGGCGCGGCATTCACACTTACAAAGACCGCCGAGCCGAATGTCTTCGACTTCGAGTGGATATCGGATCCGGACCCGCTGATCTACATCAGTAGCGACCGGATGGAGCAACTTCGCACGCTCGCGGCCGGGTCGAGTGAACTATCCACATATGAGATAGTCCGAGAAGT
>JACDEQ010000475.1 GCA_013816225.1 Armatimonadota bacterium
GTGGTGAACGCCCAGAACAACAGCCTCCTTCGGAGATCCAAGCCGTCGTACAGGTGACATGTTGAACGCGTGGCCATGGACAGTTTGAGCCCGGACCGATGGTCGACCGCTGGTGGGGCTATTGGCATTAGCGGGCCTAGCGGTCGATGTTTAATTCCAAACGGGAAAAAAAAGGCAATTGAGTTCCTGCAGCAGGAACTCCTAATGCTGCACTGCGTTGCCTGTGGTCGCCGCCCATAAACCACGAGCAAATCTGTGAACCGCAGACACTTCCTTGCAGCTTCCGCGTTGCCATTGGTATCGATCGCGGCGCCAGGGCTCCTGACCTCCGCGCGTGCGCAGTCGATACCATTTGACCGATCGCTTGTACGGCAAATGGCGCGTGATCTGGCTGGCAAAGCGTTCAAGGCACCCGACAATAAACTGCCGGATTATCTGAAGGATCTGGATTACGATCGATACCGGGCCATACGCTTCGTGCCGGAACGGGCCCTCTGGCGCGGCGAGAAGCTGCCTTTCGAGGTGCAGTTCTTTCACCGCGGATTTTTCTACGCCAACCGTGTCGATATCTTTGAGGTGAAGGACGGCCAAGCCGCGAAGATCATTTATCAACCCGACCTTTTTTCATTTGGCAAGCTGGTGCCACCAGGCGCAGGTGTCGATCTTGGCTTTGCCGGCTTTCGCCTGCATGCGCCGATCAACAAGCCCGACTATTATGACGAAGTTAGTGTCTTTCTTGGCGCGAGCTACTTCCGGGCCGTCGCCAAGGGTCAATTGTACGGGCTTTCGGCGCGCGGGCTTGCGATCAACACTGGCGAAGCCAAGGGAGAAGAGTTTCCGTCGTTCAAGGCATTCTGGATCGAGAAGCCGGCAGCCAACGCCAAATCCATTGTGGTGCACGCCTTGCTCGACAGCGAAAGCGCGAGGCAGCCTATCGCTTCACCATCCGGCCGGGCGATTCCACCGTCTTCGACGTGGAAATGGCGATCTATCCCAGAGTGGATTTGGAGCGTGCCGGTCTGATGCCGATGACAAGCATGTTCTTTTTCGGACCGAATGACCGTAAGGACGTCGACGACTTTCGACCGTCGGTACATGATTCCGACGGGCTGGCCGTGTTCAACGGCCGGGGCGAGGAGCTCTGGCGGCCCCTTCACAATCCGAAAGATCTTCAGATCAGTTCATTCGCTGATCTCAACCCACGAGGTTTCGGGTTAATGCAGCGTCAGAAGGATTTTTTCGCCTATCAGGACCTCGAATCCAGTTTCGAACGCCGGCCAAGTTTGTGGGCGGAGCCAATCGGAGACTGGGGTGAGGGTTCGGTCAAGCTAGTCGAAATTCCGACCAAGGAAGAAGTACACGACAACATTGCGAGCTTCTGGCAGCCCAAGTCAGCGCTGCAGGCAAAGGGCGAGCACACCTATACCTACCGGCTGCACTGGGGGCCGGACACCCCGAAACCGACCGCGCTTGCGCGATTTTCCCGAACCGGCATCGGGGCGAGAGGCGATAACGCGACACTGTTCGTGCTGGACCTGATCGGCGACAGGTTGAAATCCGTTGACCCAAAGACTCTGCGGGGAGTTGTAACCGCAGAGAAGGCCAAGATCCAGAACATCGTCACCCAGCCGAATCCGAACTCCGGCGGATGGCGCTTGAGTTTCGAACTCTTGAAGGAGAAGAATCCCGTCGAGATACGCGCATCGCTTATGCAGGAGAACGAGCTGGCATCGGAGGTCTGGGTATATCGATGGACACCTTAGGGAAAGTCCAAGGATCGCTTCAGCGCAGCGATCTGAACCAATTCCTTCCCCCTGAAGCGCCAATGGAAATGGCGGTGCAGCCGTTGCCGCCGTTCCGGCGGCAAGCTCAGGCTTCAGAGTTTGCGCGGGCATGGCCGCGACGTGCATACCTCCTTGCGGGCACCGTCCTCCTGACCCAGGCGGGCTGCTACGAGATGTACGAAGTGCTCCAAGTGGGCGGCGTGACGATCCTGGAGGCGATCATCC
>JACDEQ010000476.1 GCA_013816225.1 Armatimonadota bacterium
TTGTGGGAACTCTGCAAAGAAGGGTCCTTGAAGACCGTAAAGATCGGCGAGCGGGGAGTACGCATTCCCCGCGAAGAGATCGCGCGATACGTCCGCGAGCAGTTGGGGGAAGCGTGATCCAACATGCAAGCAACAAAAAAGGCCGCCTGGCACGGCGGCCCGCAAACGTGCGTCTCCCTCAACAACACCCTGAGCTCAAAACATCGAGCGATGCTGGAAGCTTCGGGAATCAGCCCGGCGATCATTGCCGATCGAGGGTACCGAACTGCCAAGGATAGGACGGAGCTTCAAAGGCTAAGGTTCAGCAATTGTCAATGCAGAGTCCCGGGGCTGCTTATCCCTATCTACGGGCCGGCAGGTGATGTAACGTCCCACCAGTTTCGCCCCGATAATCCGAGGCAAAGGAATGGGAAGCTGATCAAGTACGAGTCCCTTCCGAGCGGCCCGCCCAGGCTCGACGTGCCTCCGACCGTTCTCTCCGTAATCGGCGATCCGTCGGTACCCCTTTGGATAACTGAAGGCGTGAAGAAGGCCGACAGCGCGGTAAGCGCAGGGCTAAATTGCTTGGCTCTTCTGGGCGTCTGGAACTTCAAAGGCAAGAATGCTGAAGGAGGCTCAGTTGCTATCGGAGACTTCGACCAAGTTGCGCTACAGGGCCGAACTATCAACATCGCCTTCGACTCCGACGCGGCGGCCAAGCCGGCTGTGAAGGAGGCGGAGGCACGACTAGCAGGAGTGCTGAGGTCGAAGGGCGCGAAGGTTTCGATTCTCCGAATCCCTCCGGGGCCAAGCGGCGAAAAAGTCGGTCTCGATGATTACTTGGCTGCTGGCGGGGCTCCCGACTCGTTGCACATCGTCGAGCATGAACCGCGAAGCGCAAACAAAACAACGCCTGTTGACCGGATTCACAACCTGCTGGCGCAAATGGGCGTCGAGTTCTGGCACGCGGAAGGCGATCGCGAGGACACGTATGCCACGTTCCGCGATGGAGACACATTGGTGCACGTTCCGCTACGGGAAGCGTTCGGCCAATATTTGCAGGATGAGTACTACGAAGCCTACGGGGACTGGTTAAGAGAGGACGCGCTAAAGACCGCGATAGGCGGGCTCGCAGCCAGGGCAAGTTCGCGCCGATCAAAGGCTTATCCTACGACCCTTCGCGTTGCGTCCGTTGGAACTGGGCTGGAGGCGAAGACATATCACGCGATGCACAACGACCGCGGTGAGGTTGTAGAATGCACGGCTCATGAATGGCGGATTATTCCGCCCGATCAATGCCCGGTCAGATTCACTAAAACCGCCGAGATGCTGCCCCTGGCCGACCCAGTCCGTGGCGGCAGCTTTGATCTTCTATGGGAAACGGTGAACATACAAGACGGGTACCGCATGGCCGCCAAAGCGTTTGTTGCGTCCTGCTTCTTGCCACGAGGGACTCTTCCGTTCGTCATGGCCACAGGTGAAGGGGCGTCGGGTAAATCGTCTGGGTGCGCGCGCATGATGGCATTGGTCGATCCGAGGAGCGGCAGCGAAGATCAGCTGGACGACCTGCCCGAGAGCAAGGACGACTGGAAGGTACTCCTGAAGAATTCTTGGATCATTGCCTTAGACAACTTGTCTTCGCTTTCCGAGAAGCAGTCAAATGCAATTTGCAAGATAACTTCCGGCACCGCACTTCGCTCTCGCAGGCTCTACTCCAATGCCGCTGCGTTTACGATCAAAGCGCGCAGGCCCGTAATTGCTACGGCTCTACACAATATCGTAACAAAGGGCGACCTCGCAACAAGGACACTAAACCTTCACTTTGCTCGATTAAACGCCGACACGACGCGGAATGCCGAGGTAATTGCCGAGTCGTATGCCACGAGTCGAGGGCTAGTCCAAGGCGCGATCTACGACGGCATCTGTAGGGCTATCCGAGACTGGAGAGGCATGCCGAGGACTTCGCGCGATCTTGGCCAGTGGAGCGTGGCCTTTTGCGAAGCGGGCGAGCGAGAAACCATGCTACAAG
>JACDEQ010000139.1 GCA_013816225.1 Armatimonadota bacterium
AGCCTTGGCTCGGCGCAGCAGGACACCTGATGATCATCCACGAGGACGGTCAGACCGTGGTTCACAGCCACCCCAAGGATGATGAAGAACTCTGGCTCTAGTGAAGAAGGGCGAGGTTCGGTTTACCGCCCGTTTCCCGAAGCCGGGCCGGTACATCGTGTACTCGCAGTTCAAGCGAGGCGGCCAAATAAAGACTTTGGGCTACACGCTCGAGGTGAAGTAGGCCCACGTGGCCTCAAAGAGACGGAACGTTAATCGGCGGTTAGAAACCGCCATAGGAGAAACAGATGATCAACTCAATACTGAGAACCCGAATGGTCGCTATTCTTGCGGCAACTTCAATTCTCGCTGTCGGCGCCCTGGCCCAGAAAGCATCCAGCTTTAGCAAGGCTGGGAAGCACTGGGCGATGGTCGCGCGCGACATGGCCGAGTTCGACAAAGTCGTGAAGGCGAAGAAATGGAAGGAAGTGCACGAGGCCGCCTTTCGCGTCCGCGACGATGTGGCGATGATGCCGGCCGCTTCGAAGCGCCTTTCGGCACGGAACATGGCGAAGCTCAAGGCGCACGTCAAGATGGTCCGCGATCTGGCGGGCGAACTCGACGAGGCGGGTGATGCCGGCAACGGCAAGCTCGTCGTGTCATTGGCGACCAAGTTTCGCATGCACGTCAAGATGATTCCCGCGCTTTATCCCAAGGGCGCGCTGCGCAGCAAGCCCATGGTTAAGATGCCCATGAAGAAGGCCGGTTCTAAACACGGCCACCATGGAGGTAGCCGGTAGTCAAGGCGCAGAGCCGAGTGGATTCCCCCTGGCCTGGCTGCGCAAAGACCGAGTTACCCGTGCAGCAGCCATACCGGGCGGAATGGAACCCGACCGAAGGAAATCGTGATGGCTGAGTCTTGGACTCCCCTGCGGCGATCTTCGCACCGGTCGCCGCCTGCGGGGTCTTCATCGTGAAAAAGATGCTGAAGGACCTCTGCATAGGCGCCGCGGGCGGAAAGCCCGACTGCGGATGCGGGACCTGTGCCGCCAAGAACAAGGGTCGCCGGAGGCGGGCGTGAACGTAGCGAATCGCCGAGCCCTGGGGGTGATCGGAGCGGTCGCTATCTGGGCGGCAGCGCTGGCGATTCCCCCTTATTGGGATACCTTCGGTGAACACTACAAGCCGCCAGCAGGGTCGGCCTTATTCAAGGCCAGCTGCATGACGTGCCATACGACCATGGCGGGAGGGCAGCACCATAACGCTTACGGAAAGGACATCAAGGCGGCGATGCGCACGAGGCAGCTTCCCGAAGTGACGATCGAGCTCTTATCGAATTTGGAATCTAAAGACTCAGATCACGATGGATTCACTAACATCGAGGAAATCCAAGGCGGCTTCTTGCCGGGAGCCTCGACCAGCCACCCCGCCCCAAAGGAAGGTCAGCCACGGGTAGAGAAGGCGCCGAAGGCGAACGAGGTGAGTCAACTGATCCCGCCCCACAGCTTCCACCCGCTTGCTGTCCACTTTCCGATAGCGCTGTTCATATTCGGAGCCTTCTTGGAGTTCCTCGGCAAGTGGCGACGAAACGGCGACTTGCGCCGCTTCGCGATCTGGAATCTCGGGTTCGGAGCGCTGGCTTCACTTATAGCGGTGCCAACGGGCATTGCGGCATGGCTGAGAGTGGGGTTCAGCCTGGAAGGCAACCTCCTAATTCACTTCATTCTCGCCTCCGCTGCGACGGTGCTGATGCTGGCCGTTGCGGCCTGGAGGCGCAAGGGGGAGCTCGATTCACCCTTCTACTGGATTTCGCTGGCAGCCACGACGAGCATCGTCGCCGCCGCTGGCCACTTCGGGGCGCTGATGGTTTACGGCTAGCCGGGCTCCATTGACAAGTCTCAGCAAATGCAGGGCAACACTGAGGGGTGCTGAACTAGCTCCCGTTGTCCGAACGCAGATACTCCGGAGATCCGCGTTCGGCGAACGGGCCGGCAAGGCACTCGCTGCACCCGCATCGAGCGAAAGCTCGTTGCAACCTCCAAAGAAAGGCATTCCCGGGTGAACTCGTCCACAATGGAAGGACTTTGAGATTCGTGCCATTCAGGCATGAATCGAAACAAAAGTCGAGGCACCAAACTTTATTGGGGCGGGTCGCAGATTTGGGTACAGGCTCCCCGGTCCGCTTCTTTTTGAACCGCTTTATCCTTCCCAGCTTCTCCTCTTTCCTTCAGCTCCGTCTCGGGCATCGGCAACGCTCTGCGGCCGAGGAGTGTGAACCTACCGACAAAGAGGCGTAGTATAGTCAAACGAGAAGCAACGGGAGAAATCTGATGAATAAGAAATTGGCCGTGATCGCCATCGCTGTGCTCATCGGAGCGTGCACCGACAAGAACGTTCAGAACAAGAGCGACGCGGTAAGCGACCAGAAACCCTCTGAAGCGATGAGCGACCACAGCCCCTCGATGCAGATGCACAAAGCCATGATGTCGATGGGCAAAATGGAGATGACCGGAGACGTCGATCGCGATTTCGCGATTATGATGGCGGACCACCACATGGGCGCAATAAAGATGGTGGACATCTATCTCCAGCACGGGAAAAACGCACCTCTGGTGGCTATGGCGAAGGGGATGAAAGCGGCGCAGACCAAGGAGCGGGCCGAACTGCTCAAGCACGCGCAGATGAAGCAATAGAAGCTGCAGATTTCCACAGAACCAATTACGTCTCTTTTCGGCGCGCTACCACAAGTCCGTTTCGCCTTTGACAGGGTAGCCGCCCTCCTGTCATTGGCTTGGGAATCCGGATTTGCGCCGACGAGCGGCGATCTACGGCAGCCGAGCACACGAGCTGCTCTGATGGTTTATCCGGAAAGTCTATGATTCGGAGAACCCGTGTCGCGCCAGGACACAGGGTGGTCGAAAACTACGTACATTCGCGAACGACGTATTGCGACGGGGCAACGCGGGTTGCACGTAGGAAGGGTAATGAGAATCATGAATCTGCTCCTAATCGCTTTGGCGCTTGCCGCTGGAGCATCGTGGCTCGGATGCAATACCAAGATCGACGAAGAGCCAATTCCCATGGCTGACGTGAGGGGCGGGCAGGACGCAACGGTCACCGTGAACAACGGTTTCAGTCCGTCGACGATCAGCGTAAAGGCGGGCGAGCCTGTCCGGCTTACATTCGACACCATTGAGGCGGGGTGCGCGACCGAGGTTATCTTTGAGAAACCCAAGATACGCAAGGCCCTCACCAACGGTCAGAAAACGGTTGTGACCTTCACGCCCGACGAGGCTGGAACTTACGCATTCGCTTGCCCCATGGGCATGTACAAGGGGTCGGTCGTCGCGAAATAATAGATATCTTTCCGCCATTGGTCAAAGGCTGGGGTAGCACGCCCTATCCACAGACAACTGGCTCACAGGAGAAAATAATGATCACTGAAACACTTAACCGTTGCATTGAAGCGTGTACTAATTGCGCCACGGCATGCCGCACGTGCGCCGAGGCCTGCCGGGGAATGACGGGCATGCAAGAGTGCGTGCGCTTATGCGAGGAATGCACCCAACGTTGCGACCGGTGCGTGCAAACAATGCGGACCGGCTCGAACGCAGACTGCACCGCCTGCGCCGAGGTCTGCGACCGATGCGCGGCAGAGTGCGAAAAGTACTCATCGCAGATGGACGAGTGTCGCAAGTGCGCCGAGGCATGCCGGCGTTGCGTGCAGACGTGCCGCGATTCGGCTGCCGCAGTCTAACCGCGTCACGCGAGAGTGCAAACCCGGAGGCGGGCAGACTGAACAAAACGCGCGCACCAGCGTACATACTACAACCACTCGGAGGATTATCATGCTTAAAAAACTTCTCGTTCTTTCCGCTGTTGGAATTACGGCGATCGCTCTTGCCGACATCCTTGCGGTCGGATCCTATGGCCACGGCACCACCGCCGCCCATGACGGCAGGGTCGGGTCGTTCGACTACTCCGTTTCCAAGCGAACCGCCGAGGGGCATCCCCCCCAGTTCGAGGGCAGGCTGAGGTTCGAGCAGTATCAGAACCACGCGGGGCGGTGGGTGGTTATCGAAATGGGAACGCCGGCAATGGTCGGCGTGATCGGCAATGTATGCGAGTTCGCTGGCCGGGGTTCGCTCACAAGGGAACGTAACGGGCATCAAGAAACGGTATATGGGCACGTTAGCGTCCGAGTCGTTGATCGCCGCAATCTTTATCACCCCCACAACGACCCTGACGTGTTCCGCATCACTTTCCAGGACGCGCACCAAAATACGTTCAGCTTCGACGGCCTGGTCGACCATGGCGACCTCGTCGTGTTCTCGCGCCGCGAGCACTAACGAATACCTGCGCAGGACCGCCGAGTGTGGTCCTGCAGATTGCCTTAGAACCGTGCGCCGAGCAGATAGCCAGGTGTTTTGCCGCCGATGAGATAGAACCCCCACGATGAATCGGGCGGGATGGCCTCTGTCGCTGAAGCGTACCGCGGGGCGCGCGCCCGCCATGGCGCGAAGATATCGTCGGGTGGCACGGACAGGTTCGCTTTTGCAAGATCCCGATTGTCGGTGCCTCCGGGAGCGAATCTGTCCGTGGGGGGCTTTCGGTAACATCGAATGGTGGTCGAACACAAGCTAAGGAAGACGTTCGACGAACCTAGCCACTCCCACGAGCTGACCTTCTCATACTATCGCCGCAAACTTAATGGCCCGCGACTTCCGTGCTTATTGGCCTGCAAACGTCGGCAAATGGCGTCAGCCCCATCGCCGTCGAGATTTGCCAGTATGCGATTTGACGCCGCTGATGTCGGGAGCCCATCACACGGGCAGATTCGCAGCGAAAGATGGCGTTCACGGGCCTACGCGAGCGAACCTGTCCATGCCACCCGCCGGCAGATTCTGCGGTACAGTCGATAGGCAGGCCTCTTTCAGACCGAGCGAGGAAAAAACAATGAAACGATTCTTGGTGATTTCGACAGCCGCGGCGGCCCGTGGCGAGATAAGAGTTAAGATCGGATTCGCGCATCGCTTGTTTGGCGTCACGATTTGCCTGTTTGCCCTGGCAACCGCGGGCGTGGGGCAAGTCACGGAGGCCTGGGTCGCTCGCTACAACGGCTCAAGCAATGATGACATTGCCGGGGCCCTGGCCGTGGCCGCCCTCGCCGTTTTGGGCCAGTGCCAAGATCAAGCCGGGACATCAGCAAGCGATGTGCGAGCTGCGCCAGAGGTTAGCGGACGCCAGCGCACCGCTGCCGCCCTGCTCGATCTTTCCGGCCAGCAGTTAGTACAGCTCGACCAGCTCTGGGATTTCGTGAACGCCAAGCGCGAGAAACAGGAAATGAAACACGCCAAGAGTCCTCGGACAAGTCCCAGGGATATGAACAACTCGGAAAGGGAGATTCGCAAGGCGTTCGACACCGTCCAGCGCGAGGCGAAGCGCCTGCTCAGCGCAGGCCAGGTTTACCTGCTCGAACAGAGGTCGGCTGAGCTGCGCAGCGCGCCGGAAACCTCCTACCGCGCCCTCTACCAGATGGGCTTTGCCGAGTACTCGACGACGCCCATCGACTATGACGCTGCGCGGCGATGGCGGGACTCGGACGATGCTTTTGGAAAGCGTCCTAAGTCCTCGCCACCCCCCCTCAATCGCTACTGGGGGTCTGGCCTGGGCTTCGGCTTCGGTCACCATCACCATCACCATGGAGGCCGTCGCCACTAGCGACTCGCCGTCGAGTTGGAGGGCGCGCCCTGCGCAGCCGGAGAAGAGGAATTCGACAAGCGCATGCAAGAAAGCGATTACACCATTCAGAAGATGGACTGCCCGACCGAGGAGCAGATCATCCGCAAACGGCTCCGATCGATGAAGGGCATTCTTGGGCTGGAGTTCGACCTCATGAACCGGCGGCTCAAGGTTTCGCACACCTTGGATGATACTCAGGGC
>JACDEQ010000477.1 GCA_013816225.1 Armatimonadota bacterium
TTTGACGCCCCCATCGGCTGTAATTCCCCAGCCCTGAATCGCATTCATATGATAAAACATACCGGGCGCTTCGAGTGGACCACGTTCGGCAATCAGTTGCTGATGGGTTGGCTGAGTATAACCGGTCTCATCAGTGGCGCGGCTTTGGATCGTCGCGGGCGCTCCGGTCCAGATCCACGGAAAGCGGAAACGGGTCTGGCTGATGGGTAGAACGGGATCTTGCAACGCGGCCAGACTCCATGTCTGTCCGCCATCCGTCGAAATTTCCCCGCGCGCAATTTTTCCGCGCCCAGACCAGGCCAGTCCTGTGATCTCGTAAAAGCCGGCGCCCGGCAGCTTCATCTCTCCCGACGGGAAGGTGATTACCGATTTTGCGTCCATCGTGAAAGTAAAGATGCGAGCCTTGCCGGTCTTCGTAATGAGATCGGTATATTTCGACGTTTCTTCGCGGGTGTAGAAGGGTTTGTCGCTGACCTCGAGCCTACGTAGCCATTTGATCGAGATGTTGCCCTCCCAGCCGGGAAGGAATAGCCGCATCGGATAGCCCTGCTCGGGACGGATTGCCTCGCCATTTTGGCCGAACACAATCAGCGCATCTGAAAGACATTTGTCGATCGGGACGCTGCGGGTCATGACCGCGCCATCGGCTCCCTCGGCGAGTACCCAGGAAGCCCCCGCCTTTAGACCGGTCTGCTTGAGCAGGGTCGACAGGGGTACGCCCGTCCATTCGGATGTGGAGACCAGGCCGTGGGTCCGCTGCACCGTTGGCTGGCTGGCCTTCATGAGTTCGGGACCGGTCGTGCCCGAGCACTCCATGAAATAGGTTCGTGAAATCGTAGGAAAGCGCTTCAGGTCCGCCAGCGAGTATTTGATCGGCCGGTCGACGAGTCCGTGAATGACAAGACGATGCCTAGCCGGATCGAGATTGGGGATTCCGGCGTGGTGACGCTCATAATGAAGCCCGGAAGGTGTAATCGTCCCATAACTATTCTGCATCGGCACAAACGATGCCGTTCGGGTCGGATTGACCCAACGGATCTCGCCCTCAAATTGCGAGCGCGATCCGTACCCGCTATCCTCCCCCATCATACGCCCAGGTTCCTTGGTGGAATCCGCAGGGATCGGATATTCAACGGCGCCGGCAGGCGACTTGGCTCCAGCCTGACGCGGCAACATCGCTGTCATTCCGACCGCGGCCACGAGGCCCGTGCCGACGAAAAGCTGCCGCCGCGTTGCCGCCAGCGCGAACATGCCTTCTTTACACTCGCAGTCTTCAAGCGAGGCAACCTTCGCCTGTGCCTCTGTTATAGATTCGCCGATACGGCTGAGCGCATCGTCGATCGCCCGCCCCTCGGGACACGGGGAATTAGCGAAATCCATCGGCGATCCTCCCTTGGTTCGACACTATTGAATAGTAACCGATTTCCGCGCTTCCTAGATGTTGAAAATGGATGTCGTGTTTCTGTAATGACAGAAATGAAGCAGCGCATCACAACAGCACGTTGTTGATTGCAGCGTACCGGCAGAAACGACACGTGGCCTTGACATGCGATCATACCCGGGCGCGAGCAGCGCACAATCCCTCAAGGTCCCCGTTTTCATCGCAGGGCGCTGGGCCGATGTGCGCTCTACTCTCAAAGCGGACATCCGCCTGGGCGATTGCGATGTCCGCTGAATTGCCAACAACAGACAAGTACCTTGATATTTCCGAAACCCAAACGGACGAAAAAACGGGGCAATGAGTTCGCGAGCTACTTACATTAGAGGCCAAGCGTGATCTCTGCCCAGCGCATCACCGTATTGCCGTTAAGAAATTCGATCACGCTAGACTCAGTAGCCGCCGGCCGGTCGTCGCCGACCATGGCAGTCGCCACGAGCATGTCGCAACGTTCATTAAAAACGACCGAGATGACCGTGTTGCCATTCGGATTGCGAGTATTGAGCTTGTAGGCGCGGCTGCGACCTTTCATCCACGCAATGCTGATTGGACGACCGGTGCCGAGCGG
>JACDEQ010000140.1:0-4175 GCA_013816225.1 Armatimonadota bacterium
TCGCACGGTTATGTGTTGACCCCCGGCCGCTTCGTCGGCGCCGAGGAAGTCGAAGACGACGGCGAACCCTTCGAGGAAAAGATGCCCCGCCTCGTCGCCGAACTGGAAGCGCAGTTCGAAGAATCTCACCGCCTGGAAAAGTTTATTCGCACAAGCTTGTCTTCCCTCGCGATCCCAGCTAGAAAGGAGGCTTCGCCCTGAAGATCAAATTCGTCGGTCCTGAGATTTCGCCGAGCCGCGTTCCGATCAAGGAACTGATCGAGCTGCTGGGCGACCTCGATAAAGGCCTGCTGGAGTTCGCCGAGGAAGAGGCTGACGACACCACCGAGGAGCTTTCCCACCTCGTCTTGGAGCGTCTCGAAGGCGGCTCCCTCTCTCTCATCATCGACGATCCGACTTCGCCCGGCGTGACCGAAGACCTCGCCGGCAAACTCGCCGTGCGTCTCCAGCACTTCCGCCCCCGCATCAGCGCCGCCAATCCCCGCCTCATCAATACCTTCCTCGGCTTCAATCATCGCCATCAATGCCGCACCCAAGTCTTCCGCCGGCCCGCGGACCCGCAACCGTTGATCGATTTCGCCGAGGCCGCCCCGCCCATCACCGCCGACCTCATCGAAGAGATCACCTCCTTCTTTGGAGTGCTGGAGCGCGTCGGAGGAGCGACGCCCAAGGCATGGTTGCGCCTCGATAACGGCGACCGCGTCATCTGCCGCCTGCCCGCCGATCGCATCCTCGCGCAGGAGCTGGCGCACCATCTTTATAAAGAAGTCGGCCTTTCCGGTCGCGCCATTCGCGACCTGCGCTCGGAAGAATTGGTCGAGCTCTTCGTGGAAGAGCTGACTTATACCCAGACGCCGGTCACGGAATCCTTCCGCCAACTCGAACGCGGACTCGGCCGTTATTGGAGCGACGTCGATGTCATGAGTGTCATCCGGGAGGAGCGCGGCGAATATGGCGACTAAGTCGATCCTCCTGGACAGCATGATCGTGAGCTGGGGCATCCGCGGCGAAGCCAACCCCGAGCAGCGCATCTCATCGGTTGGACCCAGAAATTCCTGCAACAATGCGAAGCCGACGGGGTTCGCATCTTCATTCCCGCGCCCGTGGTGGGCGAAAGCCTGCTCCGCGTTCCGCCGGAAGAACACGAAGAAGTCGTCGCGACCTTCGCCCGCAACTTTCGCGTCCTGCCCTTCGACCTCGCCGCGGCGCGGGAATTCGCTCGACTCTGGATTAAGCGTGAGCCGCGGCTCCGCGAAGAAGACCTGCGAGGAGGCATCGCCCCGAAGAAAGGCATCTACCGTTTCGATTGCCAGATCGTCGCCATTGCTATCTCAAGGAACTTGGACTGCATCTACTCGCACGATGGGGACGTGGGACGTTTCGCGGCGGGCGAAATAGAAGTTCGCGAAATACCTGAACCACCTCAGGAGCAAGTCGACTTACTATGAGCAAGCAGGCCATCAACCTGTCCGCCGTAGCTTCTGCCAAGGAGGAAGTAAACCTGAAAGGGTTGGGATATGGCGACTGAGCAACGAGAACTGACATTCCAGCAACTTATCGACGAGCGCTTGCTGGAGATCGGCGACGGCTACCGCGCTCAGAATAGCGAGCTTGGTGGAACAGGGCCGATTTTTTTGCGCGCTGGCCACGTCACCGACAGCCACATCGACTTTACCGGCGTAGAGCACTTTCACGAGCATCTGGCGGACAAGGTGCGTCCGAAGATGTCGAAAGTCGGCGACACCATTATCACCACTAAAGGCAATAGCACTGGACGTACATCATTCGTCACCGACCGGCTTCCGCCTTTCGTTTATTCGCCACACTTGAGTTACTGGCGCAGTCGCGACGAAGAAGAGCTTTGCGGAGGCTTTCTTCGCTACTGGTCGCAAGGGAGGGAGTTCGGTGAGCAGCTCTCTGGCATGAAAACATCGACGGACATGGCTCCTTATCTCAGCCTCACGGACCAACGCCGTCTCAAGATCACACTCCCTTCGCCAGCCGAGCAAAAAGCCATCGCGGCGGTGCTTGGGGCGCTGGACGACAAGATCGAGTTGAACCGGCGGATGAACGCGACGCTGGAGGCGATGGCGCGGGCGCTGTTCCAGAGTTGGTTCGTGGATTTCGACCCCGTCCGCTCCAAACTCGACGGCCGCTACCCCGCTGGACTCGACCCTGCCACCGCCGCCCTCTTTCCCGCCACCTTCCAAGACTCGGCACTCGGCCCCATCCCGCACGGATGGGAAGCCAGTTCGCTCGCCGACAAAATCGAACTCCTCAGCGGCGGCACGCCCAAGACTTCCCAGCCTGCGTATTGGGACGGCGACATCCCGTGGTATTCCGTGAAGGACGCGCCTTCGGAAACCGACGTGTGGGTCATTCACACCGAGAAGCGCGTCACCAAGGAAGGCATCGCCAACAGCGCCGCCCAAATCCTGCCCGAAGGAACGACCATCATCAGCGCACGCGGCACCGTCGGAAAACTCGCTCTCGTCGGCACGCCGATGGCGATGAATCAATCCTGCGGCACCGAGGGCTACGGTGACTTCTTCACCTACTTTGCGCTCCGCCAAGCTACCGCCGACCTTCAGCAACGGACCCACGGCACCGTCTTCGACACCATCACGCGCCAAACTTTTGAGACGCTCGACTGCATCTTCCCGCCCGCGAACCTGACCGTCGCCTTCGACCGCACCGCCGCGCCCCTGCTCGCCCAAATCCGCGCCAACCTCCACCAATCCCGCATCCTCGCCACCCTGCGCGACACGCTGCTGCCGAAGCTGCTGTCCGGTGAGTTGAAGGTGGGCAAAATTTCCGAAAGAACCGTCGCAGCATGAACAGGCCTTATTCGATCAAGATATTCCTACCAGGAGGCGACCCTGACGGGCTGCGCACGATCGAGAAGTCGAATTGGAGCGGAGCGGGCATTGTCATCCCACGCGCTCTTATGGCGGAAGCAAAAACTCGCCGAGAACTTGTTCGGACTGGTGTCTACGTGCTGGTGGGACCGGCCGAGGAATCCGGCTTGCCTCGCGTGTACGTCGGCGAAGGCGATCCAATAAAACCAAGACTCGATCAGCACGCTACGAAGAAAGACTTTTGGACCACCTGCATCGCTTTCACCAGTAAGGACGAGAATCTAAACAAGGCGCACGTGCAGTTTATCGAGTCGCGCTTAATCACACTCGCTGCTCAAGCGAAACGTTGTCTGCTCGACAACGGCAATGCGCCCGCGCTCCCCTCAATGTCCGAGGCAGACGCCGCCGAAGCGGAAGCTTTCCTCGCGGAGATGATGCTCTGTTTTCCGCTGCTCGGTTTAAACGTCTTCACCGCAGCGGCGGCACAGAGAAAAGCAATCCTCCTCTTCATCGCCGCCAAGGGCATCAGGGCCGAGGGGATGGAGACGCAAGACGGGTTCGTTGTGAGAGCGGGAAGCGGAGCCGTGAAAAACGAGGTTCCATCCTGCCACGCCTACCTCAAGCAATTGCGATCCGCTTTGATCTCGAACGGCGTCTTGCAACCCACTGCCGATACCTTCGTCTTCGCACAAGATTATGCGTTTCAATCTCCCTCGACTGCCGCTGGTGTCGTCCAAGGCCGCGCCGCAAACGGACGCGTAGACTGGAGAACGAAAGACGGCAGGACGCTGAAAGATTTACAGGAGGCAGAGGCGAAGGAATGAATCAGCCAAACGCATCGCGCACTCTCAAGGGTTTGCTGGTACGCGTCGCTGCTGACCAAAGCGAGGGCGGCGGTTATTGGAATGGCCCGGCGGACTCGCAAACGTGTCAGTTCGTTTACGTTGCCATTCCCGAGACCTTTCGCAGGCGTCGGGGCCTCAACAAACCTTATTCCGGTCTGAGTCGCTCGTTGGCGTCACTGGGAGCGACTTTGCCGCCGCATTTAGTTGCGCATGACATGCACCTTGACCCGGAATTCGACCATCTTACCTATGGTGACAGAGGCGATGGCGACAGTCGCGGTGCACAGATCCAACGGAAACTCCGTCCCGGTGACTTGCTTGTGTTCTATTCCGGACTTTCTGACGTACATCCAAACCCACGTCTTATTTATGCAATAGTTGGTCTGTACGTGATCGACTCCATCATCAAAGCTGTATCGGTTCCGCGTTCCCGCTGGCACGAAAACGCTCATACTCGACGCGCTCTAGCTGC
>JACDEQ010000140.1:4185-5915 GCA_013816225.1 Armatimonadota bacterium
GCGATATTGTAGTCCGAGCCAAACGTGGCGTGTCGGGACGACTAGAAACCTACTTACCGATCGGGGAGTTCCGTAACCGAGCGTACAGAGTCACACGCCCTCTTCTTAATCAGTGGGGCGGCTTAACCGTCAAAAATGGATACCTTCAGCGTAACGCGCGGCTTCCAGAGTTTCTCAGCGCCGTGAAGTTCTACGATTGGTTTCAAGCGCAGAAGCCGACGCTCGTGGCGGGAAATAACTAGCCATGTCTCCGGTATTCATCGTCTGCCTCCGCGAACCTAAGTTCAGAACGGACTACCGCGAGGACCCTTACTGGGAGACTGGCAGCTTCGGATGCACCGGCTGTCATTCGAGAAATCTTTTTAATCCGACAGGACAGCATCTGCCAGACGGCGCGCAGTTAGCTTTCGCCCAGGGCGGCCCAGACGGTACGAAGTTGTTGTTCGTTACGTCGGAGATAAAGATGGCCTCGTTGCGGGGACTGATAGAAGCAAAATGGCGCCCGACAACGATGCCTTTCAGGTATGCCAACGCACCGCTCCTGATCGACGCGTCTGGAAGAACGCATTTCCCGCGCTTCAAAGTGTTCATTGCTTCTTCGAGAAGCAAAAACTGGCGTCACAAATTCAGCAGCAAGTTTCGCAGTCGAGCGCGACAGCTCGACGCGCCGGTAGCGATGGAAATCGTAACTGTCTACGAACGATTCCGCAGCGCCGCACCGAACGACTCCTTCGCTACAACATACTTGGACGCCATCCCAGCGTGGCCAGGGTGGGAAATTTGGAGCAAGGCGAATCGTCCGTGGCGGCCCTCCGATCGAAGGGCCGCTTATCGAACAAAGCATCAGGAGCTGAAAACCGCGACGCCTCGTCGTTGCGGAACGGCACGGCAGAGCTGCAGGTAAGCACCATGACGCCGTGCGACCTCATTTAGGCTAGATGAGCAGGATCAAATTAGGATATGGGAGCGAATGGCACATGCTGCGAATACTTGGGCGGCACCGCAGCTATTTTACCACCCAGGGGCTAGCGGTAACAGGTGGCTCGGCAATCTGCGCACTAGATGACCGCCCATCTTCTGATGCAAAACCTCACTGAATCCACAGTCGAAGCGGCCGCGATTAGTTGGTTTAAGGACCTAGCGTATGGAGTGGCTTACGCGCCGCATCTTGCTCCGGGCGAAATTGCAACGGAACGCAGTTCCTTCGCAGATATCGTTCTTGTTAGCCGATTGCGCGATGCGATTGCGCGACTAAATCCTACCATTCCACGCGACGCGTTTGAAGAAGCGCTGGGCAAGGTACTTCGACACGATGCGCCCACGCTCGTCGCCAACAACCGCACATTTCACCGCATGCTGCGCGACGGAGTGCCTGTCGAGTACCGGCGCGATGACGGAAGTATCGCTGGTGATCACGTTCGCCTGGTCGATTTCGACAACCCTGATGCGAACGACTGGCTGGCGGTGAACCAGTTCACCGTCATCGAAGGCCAGAACAATCGCCGGCCCGACATCGTGGTCTTCGTCAACGGGCTCCCGCTTGGGATCCTTGAGCTAAAGATTCCAGAAGACACCGACAAATGGTTTGGCGCGGCCTTCAACCAAATCCAGACCTACAAGCAGGAGATTCCTTCGCTGCTGCACTACAACGAAGTAACGGTGATCTCCGATGGACTGGAAGCGCGGATCGGTTCGCTGACCGCGAATCAGGAATGGTTCAAGGTCTGACG
>JACDEQ010000141.1:0-2228 GCA_013816225.1 Armatimonadota bacterium
GGTTCCAGGTGCCAGCACGCCCAACGAGCTCTGGACGGCGACGGTGGTGAAGACGCTGCCGGAGACAGCCTTCGATTGCAAGCTGCTTAAGAGCAGCTGGTGCCCGAACCACGGTGACGAGTTCTGCAACGCCATCCTCGCCGGGAAGACCAGCCGCGACGACGTGAGGGGGCTCGCGGCTGCGTGAGAACGCGACAGCGACGGGATGAGCGAGAGCCGGTCAAGCTCGACGCCGACGAACACGCGCTAGCACAGACGCTCCTTAGTGAGACGCGTGAAGAACTGACGCGGGCCGACGGCAAGGCGTCGCTGATGCTGGCCGCGCTCGGCATCGGCCTCTCGGCCATCCTCAGCGCGATCCTCGCCGGCGACTGGTCGCCGTTCAAGCTCCATAGGCCCTACGAGCTGCTTTGGTGGCTCGGCTCGGGGTGGGCCGGCGCTTCGCTGCTGTCCCTCTGTCTCGCCATCTTCCCGAAGCTCAGGCACAAAGCGGATGAGCCGGGCATCACCTACTTCGGGGACGTGGCGAAGCTCGGAACTGTGGCCGACTTACGGGCCGGCCTAAAGAAGAGCGAAACGGACCCTAGAGAGCGGACGCTGGTTCAGCTCCACGTTCTCGCCCGTCTCGTCAATCGCAAGTATCGCTTCATCGGTGGCGGCCTCATCGCCCTTGGGCTGGCCATCGCCTTGACGCTGAGTGCAGTGCTCGGGGAGCACCTTCGCTAAGCACTAGAACGCGGCCGGGTTTGGGGCGAGCGAGCGGGGCGCCTCCGACGTTTCCCCACCCCCGGCCCGAACGACGGTAACTCGGATGCGAGACACCGCCTAGATGACTCTTTGGGCCGTGTCCGTCGTGCCGTAGTCGCTTAGGTCGTTCCTTCGAACAACTGCTTGAGGTGCTGGTTGTCGGAAACGGCCCGCACCTTGTCGCGCACGCCGTCTTGATTTACGTCGAGCCGTAGCAGCTTGCCCTTCTCCTTGACGATCAGCTCGATCCTGCCGAAGTCGTCCCCGTGCTCGGCAGCAAAGTCGGCTAGGCCCTTGGCCTTCGATGAGCTGTCGTCGTGTGACAAAGCGTGAGGCTCAAGGACATCGACAACGATGCCGTCGCCTTGCTTACGGAAGAAGAGAAAGTCGGGGTACATCGGCCGATCGCCGTCGTGGTCGTAGGGGACGGTAAATGCCCAGCTCTTGCGCGGGATGGTCCTGAGCCAGCCGAGAACCTCGTCTCCACGAGCCAGCTCAGCCTCGACGGTGCTCTTCTCCCACT
Organism: Armatimonadota bacterium; assembly: GCA_013816225.1. Taxonomy (GTDB): domain Bacteria; phylum Armatimonadota; class Fimbriimonadia; order Fimbriimonadales; family ATM1; genus JACDEQ01. Next base: position 1,271 of record JACDEQ010000141.1, read on the forward strand.
CATTCAGCGTGCAGGAGAGGTTGCCTTTGTCATCCGCGTACAGATGCTTCTTGTACGTCTGCTCGCCCTTGCTCGCTTGGTAGAGCTCGGGCAGTTCAAGCTCTTCGGTCTGTGGCTTGGTCGCTTGCCGCCGTAGCTTGCGATAAGTGTCGCGGCGCGCCTCGGGCAGATCACGGATCGCCGCCTTGTGCTTGTCGGTCTCGACCTGGAAGACCTTGCCGGCCTTGTCTTCAAGCGCCTTCGTTGTCTTAGCATCGTCGAGCAAGGCGGCTAGTTCGAGCTTGGCCTGCCCCGGCTTGATCGAATCGTTCGCCACTCGCGCCTTGACGTAGGCGATGTGGAGTCCCTCGCCGAGCTTGCGCCCGGACTGGGCGTGTAGGTCGTCGATGTTGCGGCTGACGGCGGCGACAGCCTCGAAGCTCTCGTCGAGCTCCTCGTCCTCCTCGGTCTCAACGCCATAGGCAACATTGACGCCGCGAACATCAATCCGCGCTCCCTCCTTGATCGCCTTCTTGAAGTCGGCTGTCTTAGCCAACCGCTTGCGCTCGTCGTCGAGCGTTGAGACGACAAGCTTGCGAAACGCCTCAAATGCCCCCGTGTCGAGCTTGTCGTAGCTGAGCGCGCGGCCGAGTCGAATAAGACGACGGACATTGCTGGCCTTGGAGACACGCTCGACGGAGTAAGTAGGGAGCGTCTCAGCCAGCTTGAACAGCTTTGCTTTGTCCTTGTCGCGGGGGAGCTCAAGGAGATCGCTGCCCTCGATGAACTCCGGTGCTGCGGCCAAGCCGGTCTCCGGGCTACTGAGGTAGTCAATGACTGCTTTCAGGGCCTTCGTGTCGTAATGCGGCAGGTACAGCGAAACGCTGTTCAAGAAGTCGTCGGCGTGAATGCTCCGGGCCAGTGGCGTTCGCACGAGGCGGCCGACGAGCTGGGCGATCAGCGTGTGGTCGATCGCGCG
>JACDEQ010000141.1:2238-5911 GCA_013816225.1 Armatimonadota bacterium
CATGATTACCTCGGCGCGCGGGCGGTCCCAACCCGTGTTCAGGCTTCTCTTGAACAAGACAACGCGCAACGCTTCGTCATCTTGGATGTCGGCTGGCGAGATATAGCGCAATGACCGCTCACCGAGCGGGATCGCTGAGCCCTCTTGGAAGGACTGACCAATCGCCTCGTCGTCCAATGACCCCAACACTTCCTCTAGGTCAGTGACAACCTTCTCCAGGTCGGTCTGGGAAACGCTCTCGCCCTTCTTCGCGTCCTCAACCTGGATGACCAACACCGGCTCAACGAGCGGCTCGTCTTCCTTCTCGCAGTAGTCGCGCCATTCCTTGCTGTAACGCTTGATCTTCTCGGCCGAGGCGCGTAGCAGCGACCAGTCAGACGGCTGCTTCTCGGTGGGATGGAAGAGGGTGATCGTCTCCTTCAACAGGCCCGACGAACGCACATCCTCGGGACTGACTGTTATCGGCCGCTGAATGTGCGCAGTCCCTTTCAACAACTCAACGAACCGCTCCGGGGTGGCACTGATCCCAAACACAAGGGGGATGGCCGGTATCTCCCCTGGCGACCCCTTGATGAACTTCTGCACGATCGTCGCCGCGAGCTTCACATCCTTTGCGGCGAGCATCCCTTTGTGGGCCTCGTCGAGGATGAGCCAGAAGCTGCCCGGAGTCGCCTCGACAGTGTTCGAGATCGTCTCCCAGATAGTGAAGTTGCGCTCGTCGCCGGGCGTCACTAGATGCGCGCCCTTGCCGAGCTTCTGGATGTTCAGGAAATAGATCTTCCCGGCGTCGAAGCGCTGCTGGTCGAAGTCGGATTCGATCGTCCTGACATCGGAGAACCCATATACCGACGAAGCACCGATGATCTTGCGCTTGGATTGCTCGTTCAGGTCGGGCTGGTCAGTCAGCCAGAGGAAGACGGCATCCTCGTCGGGCGCGTGATCGTCGTCGCCCTCCAAGATGTGTTCCATCAGCGCCGTAGCGATCATCGTTTTGCCCGAGCCAGTAGGCGATGCTAGGACAAGCGCCTGTTCGCCAACGACTTCGGCTGAGCGCTTGGCGTCAAGGGCCTGTGTGTAGAGCTTCTCAACTGCGACATCCTGGAAGTCCTTGAGGATGAGCTTCATTGCGCTCTCCTGCGAAAATGGCGGAGGAAATCGCGGTAGAGCATCATCGTCTTGCGCTTGGTGCCGAGCCGCTCTCTCATCTCGGCAAACGCCTCATCGCTGTCGGTGACAAGGAAGACGTGGCTGATGTCGTCTTGCTCAGCCAGCGCCTCCTCGAAATCGCGGAAGGCGTCATCACGGAAGAGAACTGCATAGCCGCACTCGGGTGAGATGAAGAAGTCGCCCGACCCAACATTCTTCGGCCTCGGCGCGCGTGCGCCGGCAGCGAGCCAGAGCAGCGGGTGAATCGCATCGAACGCCTGGCCTAGTTCCACCTTGTCCCCGTCGAGGTAGTCGAGGCGGAAAAACTCGACGTTCTCCTCGAAACCGTCGGCGTAGAGCCGTCCGCTCAGATAGCTGCCTGGAGGGGGCGTGCCGTCGGCACGCTTGCCTGTGATGGCGGCCTCTGACCGAGGGCGGGTGACAGCCTCGAAGATGCCATGCTGCTCGAACTTGGGATCACGGCGGTAGAAGCCGTCTTTGTTGAGACGTTTGGCCGTCTCAGGATTGACCTCGTTGTTCGTGACGAGAATGCAGCGGCGGTTGCCATCGTCCTCGGCATTCAGGAGGCAGGTCGCATGCAGGGTGGTTCCTGAGCCAGCGAAGAAGTCAATGATGAGTGCGTTTGGCCGACGCGCGACGATCGCCGCGAGGGTGTCTCGGACGGCGTAGAGCGACTTCGGAAATGCGAAGATCCTCGCGCCGAGGAAGTCGCCGAGCAGATCAGCCCCATAGGCGCCGGCGTCGTGCCTGCTGCGATGCCAAACGGTCTTGATGCGACGGATAGGCACCGAGGAGTACTCCACCTTCACGACATTCCGCGTCTCGTCGTAATTGGTGATCTTGATCGCCCCGGTCTCGATCTGCTGGCGAAGCGACCGGTAGAGATAGCTCATCGCCCAGGTCTTTCTCTTCGCGTCATACTTACCGAGGGCGACGTAGCCGATCTCGGCGAATGAGCGGAGGGTCTTGTGGCCTAGATACCACCGGCCCCAGGAGCCGTCCGAGCGAATTGGCCAGACGGCGGTGTAGCCGTCAATCTTGACGTCAAGATCGGGCTCGGGCCATTCGAGCGTCCCATCTTCCTGCTCGATTGGAAGCAGCGGCTCGCCGGCGCCGATCACAGCGTGGCGTTCCTCGTCAATGAGCACCGGATAGAACATGTGCCGGCGGTCTTGCCGTCTGGCACCCTCGCCCGAGTGGAGGAGGCCCTGCCATCGAACGCGTGGCATCTTTACCGCCTTCTCTTCCTCGTTGCCCTCTTCGGCCTCCTGCTCCTTCATAGGTGTCAGGAGGTCGTCACCCTTACTCTCCATCACCTGCCCTTCCGGATAGACGAAGAAGGCGTGTTCCTCTACCCGCGACAATCCGCCCTGGGTAACACCCTTTGGGTTGATCACGATCGTGACCATCTGGCGTGCATGGGCAGGGAATATCTCTTCCAGTAGCACGCCTAGGTGATGAACCTCGTGTTCATCAATGGTGACGATCAAAACGCCGTCGGGTTTCAGTAGTCGCTTGGCAATCGAGAGCCGCTTCTCCATAAAGGAAAGCCATTTCGAGTGCCGATACGAGTCCGTGTCATCGACGTAATCATTGTTGTACGTCCAGTCCCGTGCGCCTGTGTTGTAGGGCGGGTCGATGTAAATGCAGTCGGCTTGACGCTCATAGATGAACGAGAGCAGTTGGAGGGTGTGGAAGTTTTCGCCGTTGATGACGGTGTGCGCGGGACGAGTCTTGCTACGGCGGATGCCGCCGAGCGCCTCGATACCCACATATGCGGGATCACCAAAGCGCTTGATGGCCAGGAGATGCGCGATCGGCACGTCCAGCTCCTCCCCTGTCTTCAATGAGAGAAGCTTGGCCGTCTTCGCACTCATATCGACGATCCGGAAGTCCTCTTCGACCTCGGCTGTCTGCTTGGGGCGAACGTGATCACCCACCTTGAGCGGATCGGTATCTCCGACGATGACCGTTTCCGGCAAGTGGCGCTCATAGACCAAGCCGAAGCGCGTCCGGTCTTTAAGCGACGCCACCTCAGCCTCAAGCTGTGCGCGCAGCTTCAGATCGGCTACCGCCTTGAGTAGTTGTTCCACTTTCGCCATTCCTGCCAATGTAGGTTCCGCCTCTCGGCCAGCACGCCGTTTTCCGCCCGACCCAAGCGCCGGTTGGTCAGATCGTAAGGAATGTCCGGAAAGGCGAGAAGCAGCGTGATCCGTAGGGCCGGCTCAGCGAGCCTAGCGCCGCACGATCGTCAGCCCGAACAGCCCTGCGCGCAACTGCTTCGGCGACAACTGCTGGGCCTTCTCACCTTCGCCTAGACGAACCTCCGCCGGGGTGTCGCCATCGACAATCAGGTTCGACAGACCAGCCCCACCGATGAAGGTCATGATGAACTTTCCCTGCTCATCGGCCCGCGCCTCAGCGGTCGGACTGACTAGGCCGAGCGCGCCTCGGGAGATGACATCCGCTTCGAGTTTGGCGCCGGGCACCGCCCCACCTCCAGAAC
>JACDEQ010000007.1 GCA_013816225.1 Armatimonadota bacterium
ACGATAAGCAGATCGTCAACATCAATCACTCCCGCCCCCGCTTCCCGAATTCGCTCTTGCAATTCGTCCACTCCAACAACGGGAGGATCCCAGGTGTACCGGTATATCCTGCCCGGCTCGCGCCCACGCTCCACCCCAGCGACGACGACTAGCCGCTCGCAAGCGGCCGCCGCAATGTCTTGCGACGCGTAGATGGCCCCGTACCCCATGTCTACCACGCTAACGTATTCCGGCAATGGCAGCAGTGCGAGTTCGTCAGTGACGATCAAGCCGAATGATCCGTCCGAGTGCCACCGGTAGCCGACGCCCGCAATGAGAACTCGAACGCCTTGAATCACGCAACCCCGCAGGCGCAGGTGTTCACCTCCCGCGTCACGATTCGATCGTCAGAGTGGACGTGAGTGGTACAGGGCATACAAGGATCGAATGATCGAATAGCCCTAAAGATGTCTATGCCTGTGAAATCCTCCTTCTTGTCGAATTCCTCCAAGATGGGTGTAGCCATCACTGCCTCTTCGTAGGCGCCGGGTTGGCCAAAGGGGTCTCTGGGCGAAGCGTTGATCGTCGAAGGCGTGATGATCTGGTAATTGACGATGGCTCCCTTATCGAGTACGAGATGATGCGTGAGCCATCCTCGACCCGCGCCCCAAAACCCCACGCCTGTGCGCTCGTCTTGCGGCACCGTGTAAGGCGTCGCGGTTCTCGATTCACCTTTCTTCAGCAGATCGAAGGCGATCTGAAGATTATCAAAGGCGACGATCATCGAATACAAAATGTGGTAGGCACGGCTGCGGTTACGCTCGAAAGCGTTCCACACATCGGGAATCTTCCATTCCAAGTCCATTGCCGGTAGGAGGGTCTTAGGAACCGCCATTTCTAGGCTGGTACCAGTGGACTCGGCGAACCTTACGTGCGGGAGCTTGTGGGCGGCGGCCGCGATCCACATGCGGGCGTAGCACCCTGCATCCATCACCTGCCGGTCCCACCGGGGCGCGGTGTCCCACGTGTACCGCTCCTTCCAATTCCGCTTGCTCGTTGGCTTGGGCTTCGTCTCCTTGTTCCATGGGTGCGCGGGCGACAACGGATTGCCAACCGAGTCCTTGGCGTATCGGACTCCTTCGTTCTCCCATCCCTCGTAGTAGGAGTGCTCCACGAACTCTTCGATGCCCATGTTTATGGTATGGAGGTTCGTCGTGACGAGCTTGCCGTCGATCACGATGCCAGGCGTGCCCCATCTACGCTCGCCCCATTCCCCGCAGTTCTCGTACTTTGCGTCATAGGCAAAGGGATCGTCCCACACGCCGCTGTCCATAAAGTTCTTTGGCCGGGCCCCGACCTCTTTATACTTGGGATCGGCCTCATAAAAGAACTCCGTAATATCCTCCCAGATGAAGACGCCTCTCTTTGCGAAGTCGATGATCCGGCTAATTCGGGTCTGGGTCTCGTTGAGCACTTGGAGGTTAACGGTGGTGGAGAGACCTCCCGGCACGACGGTCTGGGGATGCGGATATTTGCCGTACAAGACCGCGTAGGCTTCGCGAGGAATTCGCGTCATCTGGATTCCTTCCAAATAAAGCTGTCCCGTTAACGGGTTCAGGGCTTTCATGATGTCGGCAATGGTTTTGTATCCATGAATGGAGGCGTAACGCGCCTCCGTTTTCAACGCGCGATCCCACAGAGTCGGATTGGTGCGCTCCACGATGAGCTGCGAATAGTCGGGTCCAGCCAGCACATAGAGGTGCAAGGGGTTATCGAGCATAAAGTCGAGGGCGAGTTGAATATTTCGCAGAGCAAGGCCCATGGGGGGCGGGCAGATACCGAACGCCATTTCGATTGCCAATGACGCGGCGACCGCGTGGACGCCGCCGCAGACACCGCAAACCCGGCTCGAAATAAACATGGCGTCGCGCGGATCACGGCCCTTTAGAATGACCTCGTAGCCTCGGAACAAACTTGCAACGGAGTTCGCATCGAGGACCGTACGCTTTTCCAAGTCCACGACCGCATGAAAGGCAAGGGAGCCGGCGACCCGGGTGACTGGATCGACGTTCATCTCGGTGACGTATCCGTTCCGCTGCACCAACTCTTCGATCTGAGTGCGGTCGATGTCTCGCGCCGTGTACGAGTACGGATCGGCGACTCCTTCCTTTAGGAAGGCACGCCCCTTCTCGTCAAACTCTACGGGAAGGTTTTGAAAACACATGTTCTATTCCTTTTCCTCGCGTTTCGTATCAAAGCCCGGCCGGCGGGGAAGATTCCGTTTGCGGGCAATCTCTGCCCGCTTATCGGGCAAAACCTGATAGTCGGGCCCATACGCCGCCTCAACGGGGGTGATCCAGCCACTTGCATATTTCTCGACACGCTTTTGACGGCCGGGCCGCTCTGAGTGAAGGTACTGAAGCCTTTCGTAAAAGAACTCAAGAAATTTATGCCCAGGTCCGATCCGCTTGCCTTCGAGAGCCCAGCCGCAAGGAACTGCGCCTTCCCACCGAATCGTCCTGTTCCGCTCCGATTCGCTGATACGACGCAGTGGCCGAATAAAGGAGCCGGTGAGCCTGCTCATGAGGCTTGAAACACTTGATCCCGGCGCCGCCTTATAAAACGGGGCGAACTTGTCCGGAAAGCCCGGCATTGTGCATCCAATGCAGACCCCGCCCGCCACCATGCACCCGCCCATATGGCTTTGCGCCCCGCGCTCCGTGATGTTGCAATTCACGACCGGTCCCCAGCAACCGAGGTCAACCAGACATTCCTTATCACCATACTCCTTCGCAAACGTGCCTTCCTCGTACCAGCCCGCGCGAGGACAATGCCGGTGAACGGTATCTGAGTAGAGCCAAGCGGGCCGGCCTAACTCGTCGAACTCTGGGAGAGGAGCCTGCCGGTTGAGAAACAATAGCAGTAGGGCAACTGTCTCCGTGAAGTTGTCGCCAACGGGGGCACAACCTGGAATGTTGATCACGGGCAACCCGAAAACGCTGCGATAATCCTTACCAAGGAAGTCCATGACGCCCATTGCGCCGGTCGGGTTGCCGTATGAAGCCGGAATTCCGCCCCAGCTTGCGCACGTGCCAATGGCGATTACAGCGGCAGCCCTAGGGGCCATTTCCTTGAGCCAGAGGGCTGTCGCCACCCGCTCCCTTCCTGCATCCGGCGTCCATGTGGGCAAGGAGCCTTCGGCCGACCATGGCTCTCCATCGACGGTAAGGTTTTCGTCGGCAAGAGAGCCTTCGTAAATGATGACGAAGGGTGCATCCAACTCTCCCGCCGCCGCCCGCTCCAATTCGTGTGTGAAGTGGTCCCCGGATTCGATGGCCGTCGCATAGTGATGCAGAACCACCATCGGCAAACCGGGCAAGGCTCCGGTGAGAAGCTCTTCCACGGCAGGCTCTGTGGCTCCGACGGCAGCGATCGTACAGCCGTCGCAGCTCATGCCGCTGAGCCAGAATGCGTAGACCTTTTTGAGAGGTCCGTCCATGTCGTGACGTTTACCGGTATGCATCAAGCGCTGGTGAATTTCCGAGGTCGTCGCCCCGGCGACGTTGCCAACTTGGTTGGGCATTTTGCGGCTCGTCTCGCTGTCGAGCGGCGTCATGATGTCCGCTAGGATAGGGATCTCGACCATCTGTTCAGGCATTAGTTTTTCTCCGCTCGCCCTATAAGGGCGGCTGGATCGAAGGTCGACAAGGCCTCTGCCGATCGCCGGAAAGCTGCGGAAGCCTCTGTAAGGAGACTCTGACTTCTAGTGCCGTATTCGGCGAACGGCTTCGTTTCGGAGTCGATTGCGCGTACCCCCATCGCGATCTGCTCAAGCGACCTTCGAACACTATCGAGGACCTTGTAGATTAAGAAAAGACCGATTATGAGGATAATGAGAAGCGCCCAAAGGCCGAGCGCGGAAAGGATCGTGAGCAACAGAGTCACGCTTTGCCTCCTTGGGAGCTGATCTTTGCCGCAAGGGAGATTGCTGCTTTGGAGTGAGCTTCCGCAGCATCGCCCAGTTCGTGTGCGTCAACTAGCGCCCCCAACTGGGGAGCGGCCGCAAGGTTAGTGCTGATGTCAAGCGCGGCCACTCGCGTGATCTTGCCTAGCTTTAAAATGTCTCCAAGTGCTCCGATAACCCGGGCCGACAGCGACAAAATGACAAGAGTTAAGGGCAGGGCGCCAATTAACCCGACCCACCAAACGGCGATAATAGGCCCGTCCATTACCGTCCTCCACCCGCAACAGGAGAAAACTGTGGGGCAGGCGTCATCGCTTTCTCAATCTCTTCGTCAGCAATAGTAACATAGTCAGCGGCTACCGTAATCGGTCGCAGGAGCTTTTCCATGTCCTCGGGCATCGCAGATGTTTGGTCCTTCACCACCGTGAGACCCCCAACGATATCCTTTAGAACCCCCCCGATTTGGACGAGCCTGATGAGAATCGTGATCAACACGGCCGCTAGCGCCAGGACGAGAACCGCAGCGTAGCAGATGGTGAGATAGCGTAGTAGCTCCACGCCTTAGCTCCCCTTGCTTGACGCCGGGGCGCTCAACTTTCGATCCAGGAACTCGAGCCCTTCCATGATCCGCGTCAAGCGCTCGTTGGTCGTTTCCAGCATCCATATGGATACCGTGTTGCCGGCAATCTGCTTGCCAACTGTCCAAATGGCTTTTGCGTGACGATCAATGCTCTGGGCGGCTGCGATTATCATTCCGAGTAGAACCGCAACTACCACGATCACGACCGCTCCTATCCCGATTGAGAGCCACCAAAACTGGGTATTGTCCATTAGCTCCTCCCGCCGTCACCGGCGAAGAGATCAAAAACTTGGCGATATTATTGCGCACTCGCTCCCATTCCTGTCAAGGGTTGTCAGGAATTACGTATAAATACTTGCATTCTGGCTTCAGGCTGGACTCTTTGAACCTCCTGCCGAGTCCAGCGTCAGTCGGTCTGGGGAAACACATGGATGTCCCGAACTTCAAGTCGGTTCAGCTGGTCGGACCAGACCGGACGAAGCACTCCTTTAGGAGATCGGAATGTGCAGGCGGCACTTTGCCATAGCGAGGTGTGACCGAGAGGACGATCTGCAGGCTCTATTTTCGGTCAGACGGCCAATTCACTGAAGTATTGCGGATGGCGCCTAGAAGCAAGCAGAAGCAAGGTCATTAATTGGTTGAAAAGTACCACGTAACGGTGCCGAAACAGCTATAGGCGATGACCTTCGTAGCGGATGGCTCTGTTGGTCGCCTCGCGAACGGAAGGAAGTGGATCGACAGGGAGCAAAAGCGGGAGCAGATCGATGCGGTGAGGGAGATGGGAGCAGCTCGCGCTGTGATTGAGGGCGAACTGGTCGAAATTGAGTTCGCGTGGGCTCCACGTATTCACCGGTTGGCAGGCTTGGGTTCAGGTATTCCGGCTATAGCCCTTACTTGCGTCATCGCATTCAGTCCATCCCGGCGAAAGTTTCGGCGAAGGTTTCCGCGTGAGCGGGTTAGAAGCCGGGTCTAACCTGCCAAGTAATATTACTTTGATATCACGGACGCGAACGGGCCGGATCGATCCGGGCGGGGTGACTCCTCCTGTTTATAGTGTTCAAGCAGTGCTTCCTGCGGAGATTTTTCCGCGTGCTTTTACGCGGGCACCCCCATGCTGGCGTAGCTACCGTGAGGCCGAGAACTCGCCGCGTTGCGGCGCATGATCAGCCGGCGACAGCACGCCGCGCTCTTCCTACTGGCCGAGGTCCGTCTCGGATGTCCGCTGCACCGCAACGACCTCACCCTTATGATGGATATCCGTGTCTAAAGCGCTCCACGCTGGCCGTTCTCCCGACGCTAAGCCCTGGCATTCGCACTACCTCAGTTTGTGACAACTATTGATGAGACGTCTCCCCGTGGGCCGTAGTCGAACCCAGAAAGCACTAGAGGCGTCTCCCCGCGGGCCGTAGTCGAACCCAATAAGGCGGCTCTAAGGCATTGCGCATATGCGGCGAGTGTCTATGAACGCCACTTTTGGTCCTTCAGAGACGAGGGGTATAGAATATCGTGAACGGCGTCGATGTGAACTTGTCGATGGTCTCAGCCGGCATGGCCTGGTGGTTCGAGAGATACGCCGCCAACGGTGGGCCATCTGAAGGACGCTCAAGTGCGCGGCCGAGCCGCCGGCCGGGGCCTATGGTCGGAGCCGCGCATCCGTTACCGCCTTGGGATCATCGAAAGCTCCACAGACTCGCGAGTCCTAACCCTAGGGAAATTGATCCTCACATCGGGTACAAACGATACATCATGAAATCGGCAATCTTGCGCGCCATGCTCGTGGCCGTGATCGCTCTCTACACTGCAGCGGCCTTCGCTCAGGACGCGCCGCTCAAAGCCACATTCTTCGTTTTGGGCATGAGCTGAGGGGGTTGCGCGAAGTCGGTCTTGACTTCGGTCGAAACGCTCGAAGGCTTTGACAAGCCCGAAGTAAACCTTGAATCGAAAACTCTCACCGGCCTGGTTCGTGCCGACAAGCTCTCCATCCAGCAAATCGTACGCGCGGTCAAGAAGGCTGGCGGCCAGTACGATGCACGCTTGGTTATCGCGGCCGGCGCAAAACCCTCTGCCGAGGCGCTCGACCGGTTCCGGTCTCAAGCCGGCAAGCTCGGCGTGCGGGCCGTTTCCGAACCGGACGCCGACCATAAACTCCTTGTTACCTTCGACCTTAACAAGGAGACGCGGCTCGATGACATTTTGAAAGCCGCCGTCGAATCTGGCATCGACCTAACAATAACTAGTGATATCAATAACTAGTGATATACTGTCTCTTAAGAGCGCAGGGGCTCTAAGTCCCAGCGCGGGCATCCGAAGGAGGTAACGGCAATGCGTTTATTAGGAATCTTCGCCTTGCTCCTGGCCATGAGCGGAATCTTCGCCGGTCCGGGGACAAGGAAGGATACTTGGGCCATCGATGCAGACTACATCGAGGCCTGCTCATGCAATTTGTTTTGCATGTGCTACTTCAACACCCACCCAGAGGGCGGAATGTTCTGTGAGTTCAACAACGCCATCAAGGTCACGAAAGGCCACGTTGGAGATGTCGTCGTGGACGGCACTTACGTGTGGCTCTCGGGCGACCTCGGCGGCGATTTCACCAAGGGAATGAAGGGCGCGGTCATCACGTTCGACCCGACCACACCCAAAGACAAACGCGATGCGCTTAAGTTCCTCATGACAAAGGTCTATCCCGTGAAATGGGAGAGCTTTAAAGAGGACGTAGCGCCGATCACCTGGCACAGGTCCGGCATGAATGGCCACGCCAAGCTGGGCGACAAGGCCGAGATCACCCTTGAAGGGGCCAAGAACGACAAAGGAAAGCAGACGGTCATCCGCAACCTCAAGTACTGGGGCGCGGATAGGAACGACGGCTTCCAGCTGGCATATGGCACCCACTTCTACAAGGGCAACGGCTACGACTACTCCCTCGAGAAGAAGAACGGTTTCTTCATCACCATCCATTCAAAGGGCGAAATGTAGAGAACGTATTCACGCCTTCCCGGCCACGTTCGCCTGAGTGAACGTGGCCTTTTCCTTAGGGCTGCAACCAACGTTCGTAGCCTTCGGTAAACCTCCACCAGGGACGTGCAAAGTCAGCCTTGTCATACTGCTAAGATGGTGGGCCTTGCGCGCCCGTTACGTAGGGCGACGTAAACGAACAATGTTACGCATTGCCGCAATCATGTTTTCCCTCATTGGCCTAACCGTGGCTTGCTTGTTTCTGCGCGCCATGCTAGCAACCATCCACTCACCGGCGAAACCTGAATTGTTTGCAGCAGAGCGACTTGACAGCTTCTCCGCAAAATCCCCGTACATCGTCGTGCCATTCGCGTGCGCCGCCGCCCTCCTTCTCGTCGATCGCGCCCGTCGCCACGGAGCGAGCGCGCTGCATGGATCGGCCACAAGGTTCAAGCCGCACGCAGGTCGGTTTGCGATTGGGATTGTGGCGAGTATTGCGGTTGTAGCAGTGTTGGTAATTCTGTCCGCTTTCATTTTTCCTACTGGCGAGGGAGAACGCCTTCAGTCCTTTAGCCCCATTCGGGGGAAGAATCAGCCGATAATGATGGAGCCCCTCGAGCTTGACCGGCCGAGCGTCCGGTACTCCCTGTCGTCGCGGACCGATTCATGCGTCCTTGCGGTCCAGATGAAGAACGTGGTACAGAGGCGCGTCGCCCCGGCGGCGGGCGTATACGACGCCTGGGAAGGGATTCGAAAGGATTTGCCTCTTGCGATCAAAAGTTGACTCAATTGGTGGGCCACCTGACACCGACTTGCCATCGAGCTTTTCGACAGTCATCGACCAAACTTACTAGTAGCGGGCCGACCAAGCCGATAGTACGGCTCGGAGCGAGCCAAGGCTCGCTTGCGCGGATTGAACCTAGGAGTACTCGTGCCAAGGGTCGAGCCGGAGTCACCTCGCCCGTGGCCCTAGTGGTCTGCCCCCATTCGTGAAGTCATCTTAGGAGGAGACCTCCTCTGACATGAAAATCGTAGATGTCGAGGGAGCGGGGCACTATTGGCCAAATCGCAAGTGCTGTGAAACGGCCCGGTTGACGACAACCTTGACGACAACCTGGGCGGATGGACGACAACTTGGGAGGACGGTGGCGGACGCGGCGTCGGGCGCGCAGGATAGGCGAATCTCTCCGAGCCCAGGGTGTGCCGTCCGCTGCCAAGGGGTGGCGGCAGCAGTAGGTTGATACTCCTGCATTCCCGCGCAATTAGCTCAGATCCACTGCAAAGGTATGCACCGTCTTCCCGCCGGCCGGCACCGAGACTTTCCATTGCGCGGTGGCGGCGTCGCGTTTCACGTGCTTCTCGGATTCGGATATCAGCTTCCATCTGCCGTAGAACGCCTGCACTAGGCGCACGTCGACGGCCGCGGGTTTTTCGTTGTGCAGAGTTACCTCGACCCATTTGCGAGTTGTCCGCTTGTTGACTTTCTGTGATTTCGTCACCCGGTATTCGGTGTAAACATCGAACGCGTCGGCCAAGGTCGCATCCACTCGGGCATCCTTAGGAGTATTACGCACACCCGCTGCGCCCACATAGCGAAGCGAGTCCTTGCTGTCACGCGCATAAACGCGCAACTCGCCAGCCGGCAACGGCACGCCGAGCGCGTCGGCCGAGCGATTGAAGAACGAGAACGCGTACTGCACGGAGCCTCGCGAGCGGCGGCCCACCGGTTCGTTGTAGTAGCCGTAGCTATCCAAGCTAGGCAGACGCGAACTGTAGTCCTTCTTGATCGCGACCTTCTGGCTTGCGATCATGAGCAGGCGGTTCATCTGGCCTTGAACAACGTCGGCCGGTTTAGCGATCCGATATGCCTGAAGTTCGCCGACGGCCTGGGGCTGCCCGTTCAACGAGGGCATGTTCATCCCGAGGTCCCCTGCGCCGGCCACGCTTAAGTCCATGGTGGCGGGCATATTGCTCATTTTATAATCGGAATTCCTTTGCCGAGCAGCACGGTTGAGCGACCCGGCCATCAGCACGACCTTTGCGTCCGGGTAGTCGGTTCCCGTCTGATTTACAACGGACGCCCAGCACTCGAGCGCTATCGAGTTGTCGTCCGGAGAGACGGTGGCGACGTAGTCCGCGCTCCAAGACAGGCTGCGCGTAAGATAGGCGATCTCCAGGGACGCATCGCGCGCATCACCGGAATCCACTTGTAGCGAAAGCTGGGGAATCGTCACCATTTCGGCGCCCGCGGGGGCGATAATGGTGCCGGCGGGATTGATGATGAACTTTCCGTCCGTTTGCAGCACGATGTCGCCCTCGGCGGATACCATGAGGCGGCCCTTGCTGCGGTCGGCCTCGCGGCCGGAGTCCCCATATCTTACGAATTCCACCTCCCGGCCAAGGTAGCGGCGCAGGAGTTCTTTGCTTGTGTCCACTCCGAGGTCGTAAGAGTGGGAAACGAGGCGCGGCAAGCCGTCAGCCTCGCCGCTCCAACTGAGGAGAACGGACTGCGGTTCCAGGCTCTTGCTAACGTCTTGGAATATCAGGCGCGAGTTACCCTTGGAGAGCTTGACGGGCCTCAACTCGCGAACCATGCCGAAATCGTCGGCGTAAACGGTCAGTTCGATGCCCCTTCTTTCGGGATGTGTCTGCGCCGAGACCGTTTGGTCGCGCGCGCACCCAATGAGAAGGGCGATACATAAAATGGGAATGCTTTTCACGGCATCACCTCCAATGTTGTGAGTGTACCGACGTAAGCGAAGGGTTGAAGATCTAGAAAATTCCTGATCGGTCCGGACGAGACTTCTATTTGGACTAGATCTTGCTCGTCACTGCCGCGCGGCCTTATGGTGCCTACTTGTGCCACTCCGGATCGCTCCGACTTAACTGTGCTACCATAATCCAGCCGTTCAGCCACCAGCTCCTCGAAAGGCTAAGGGTTGAGCTGCAGGAAAGAACATGAAAGTAATTACTGGCGGGCCCTCGAATCTGGTGGCCGTGCTCCTGGCTGTGGGGCTCGGTGCGAGCGCTTACCCCCAGTTCGACAGCGCCGCCGATCCAATCTACAACGACGGCTGGCAAACGGGCGACAATGGCGGCACAGGTTTCGGGCCTTGGTCGCTGTCCACGTCCGGGAACGCCGGCAGCCTGGTTATCACCTCAAACAACAACGGCAGCGGCGGCGGTCCCGGCATAGACTCGGCGGGCCGCTCCTTGGGTGGTTTTGCCGACGACGGCAGCCTATTCGCCGCATCGCGGTTGATCAATACGCCTCTTTCCCCAGGCGACTTTTTCTCAGCTAACTTCGACAACGGATTGGTTGACACTTCGGCGCTCGTACTAATGGGGCTTTCGGCGCCGGGCGCAGGCTCGACTATACGGTTCGTGGGGGGCGCCACCAACTATGAACTGGTTGATTCCGGGGGGTCAGCCACCTCGACGATCGGCTTTACAGACGGCGGACTGCTCGGTCGGTGGGATGTTCTTACCCCCACCAGCTATCAGTTCACTTTGACGCGCCTCAGCGATAACGCCTCCTGGAACACCACCCGGACGATTGGCAACACCGCTTTCGATCGGTTTATATTCCAAAACGCCGGTGCGGGAGCCACCTTTCAGCACGATGCGTTCGTGAACAGCTTTACCGTTGTGCCGGAGCCGGGAACCTTTGCTGCCTTGGGGCTTTGCGCCCTCGCGCTCCTGCGCAAGGGTCGCAAGCCGACTCAACGTACACCGTCGGTTGAGCAGCCACAGGGGATATGTTCCTAGGCGGCAAGCCCGGCGCTCCCCATACTATCAAGCTCGCAGCACCATCAGTTGCGCTTTTCGCGCTCGTCTGCATTGCCGTGACGCTCGCCCTCGGTGCCGGCTGCAGAAAGGCGGATCCTGTGGAGGGTGACTACGTGATCAACGAGCTTGAAGACCCACGCTTCCCACGCCGAAACAAAATTGGCGAACTAAGGATTCAGGCGAACCAGTTCACGATGTGGTTTGGTGACAGGAATTACGAGGGAACCTGGAAGCGTGAGGGTGATTATGTCGAATTGCTGGACCCATCTCAGGGACAGCTAAAAGTGAAGGTCTATTTTAAGGTGAAGGTCGTGAGTGACGACCTTCTGGAGCCCGTTGACTGGACCCCATCCGAAACCTTTTGGCCATGGGGCGAGATTCGACGAAAGAGATGAGGAGCGAGGCAGTCCCTCATGCTAGGATAATCACGTATGCCTGTCATACAAGTCGAAACCTATATCGGTGCTTCTGCAGACGTCTGTTTTGACTTAGCTCGAAATGTTCATGCGCACGTTTCCAGTGCGGAGCGCTCCAAGGAAAGGGTCGTCAGCGCTCCAGAGTCGGGTCTCCTAGAACTCGGTGACGAAGTAGTTTTCGAGGCCGTGCATTTTGGCGTAAAACAGCGCCTTCGATCGAAAGTCGTCGAATATGACCGTCCCCGGCTATTCGTCGACGAGATGCAATCGGGGGCATTTAAGGTGCTGCGACACGTTCACGAATTCGAGCAGGTTGGGGCAGGTACGAAGATGGTGGATCAAATGACATTCGAATCACCGTTCGGTTTCCTCGGAGCTGTTCTCGACAGGCTCCTCCTGACTGGGTACTTGCGCAGATTTTTGATTGCCAGAAATTCAGTCCTTAAGAGACTGGCTGAGACTCCAACAGCGCGCCATTCATAGCGCCGCAAAACCCGCTCCCAGTGTCCCATGGATGAGCGAAACCAATCGAAAGTGCGAGAGATGGTTCACGGCTGCCGGTCAATCTTGGCCAGCGGGCAGATCTAGGAGCTTGTCATCGAAATTGCTAAGCGGAGGAGCGACAGATCCTAAGTGTCTAATTTTTTGGGCGCAGTTCATCGCGATAAAAGGGGACCACCCCACCCAGCCTAGCGCGTGAATCGGCCTCGCTGGGTTTCATGGCCGAGCGGAGCGCCCACCGTTGCGCTGGTGACCGCCGCTCACGACAACCTCACCACGCGCGCGGATTTACTACGTAGCGTGATCTTCCAACTCAGCCACGATCATCTCGGCGCGGAACGGATCGGGGTCGCTCTTTAGGAGCGATTCGTATTTGCGCATAGTCGCCTCCTCCTCCACCTGCTCTTCGATGAACCACTGCAAGAACTGGAACGACGTGAAGTCCTTCTCGTCGAGGGCCATTTGCGCCATTGTCTGGAACTGCTTGGTTACCAGCTGCTCGTTCTTTAGTGCGGATTGGATGACCTCCATCGCGGAGTCGTATGTTGTCGGAGCCTCGGAGACCGCGGGAAGCGTGAAGGCGGCGTCCACATCGATGAGAAATTGGATGATCTTCATCGCGTGGCCGCGCTCCTCGACCGACTGCTTATGGAAGATGTCGGCCCATTTTTCGAGGTCTTGAAGGCCGAAGTACGCGGCCATGCCCAGGTATATCTGGCTAGCGCCGAGTTCGTGGCCGACCTGCTCCTTTAGAGCTTTCGCGAGCTTCTTGCTGATCATGCCCTTTATCTTACTCCGTTGGCAGGCGGTTTGGAATCGCCGGGGTCGGGACACCGTATTATATGGATTGTGAAATGGATACTTGCGCTTGCCATTGCATTATTGCCGGCCTTTGCGAATTGCGGACTCTAAGAGACCTACGATAACGGAAGCAACGTAGAAGGTTGGAGCCTTGGGCCACCTGGAACGATCCTCCCCGATGGCGGAACCCGGCTTGGTATCACCACACGGACCAACTTGACACGACCGCGCCGTGGGGACGAACCGAGTTCGGAGGCGAGTCGGTGTTCACAGGCTATTATCGCGCGGCCGGCGCTATTGGAGTTCCCGTGGACTTCAAACTCTTCCGCGTTGACTTTTCGGCGGAAGAGAGGCCATTGACCTTGACACTGTTGGTAGATAACGGCACGCCCGTTGACTTCAGCGACGACTGGATGGCCTATTACAAGTTCGGATTTCGTGCCGCTCGTAGGAGGGATGGAAGTCGTTTTTCCTTCGATATCGATTCCTCGTCAAAGACGCTTCCAGCCGGCTGGCTGACCATTGCCCTGGGCCCGGACTCGCCGCAAAACCCCGAGTGGAACGACGTGAACACCAATGGGGACCAACTCGGCTACCTCTGGGGCGCCCGAGTTCTTCTTCATCTTCCGAATGTGGGAAATCGGGATGGACAACAACGGCACCCAGATGGTGCCGGAACCGCTGCCTTTATCGGCTCGGCTTGGCAAATGCGCTTCTGATTTCGCCGTGGGCGCTAAGCGCGGCGGACGTGGCCCACGAGCAGAGCGACATCCGTGGGGCGGACGCCGGGGATCCTCGATGCCTGTCCGATCGTTTCGGGCCTGACGCGGCTGAACTTTTCTCGGGACTCGTAACTTATGCCTTTGATTCGGTCGAAGTCGAATCCCGCTGGGATGGCGAGCTTTTCGAGGCGTGAGAGTTTGTCCACCTGCTCCTGCTGGCGCGAGAGGTAACCGCCGTACTTCGCGCGAATTTCCACCTGCTCGCGGGCCTCGCTGGCTGTAGCTGGTCGGGCCCTGTCGCCGAGATAGAGGGCGATTTCTTCGGCTAGGTGGAGGTCGACGTCCGGCCTTTTCATCAGGTCGAGGAGCGAGGTCCTTGTCTTGACGGGTGCGGTTCCGAGGTCGATCAGCTTCTCGTTGTGGGACTCGTTGACGGCCATACCGTCGAGACGGGATTCGATAGATTCGATTTGCTCGGCTTTTACGCGGTAGCGGTTCCAGCGTCCGTCATTCACCAAGCCGATCTCCCTGCCCAACGGAGTTAGCCGAGCATCCGCGTTGTCGTTTCGCAGAAGGAGACGGTATTCGCTGCGAGCGGTGAGCATGCGGTAAGGGTCGTCGACTCCCTTGGTCACCAGGTCGTCGATCATGACGCCGAGGAATGCCTGGTCTCGGCCGATCACCACATCGGGTTCGCTTTGCGCGCGCCGGGCGGCATTGATTCCGGCGACGATGCCTTGCCCGGCGGCCTCCTCGTAACCGCTGGTGCCATTGACTTGGCCGGCCAGGAACAGCCCTTCGCAGAGATTGCTCTCGAGTGTCGGTCTAAGCTGCGTCGGATCGGCCATGTCGTACTCGACGGCATATCCCGGACGCAGCATTTCGACGTTTTCGAGGCCGGGCATTGTCTTAAGGAACGCGAGTTGCACATCGGCAGGAAGGCTCGTGCTCGTGCCCTGGACGTACACGGACTCGCTGTCCCACTCCTCGATTTCGAGAAAGACCGGATGGGAGTCTTTGTCCTTGAACCGCACAATTTTGTCCTCGATGCTTGGACAATATCGGGGCCCAACGCCTTCGATCTGTTTGCCGTAAACCGCGCTGAGGTGGATGTTGTCTCCGATGACCTGGTGTGTCTTCTCATTCGTGCGCGTTTCGTAGCAATCGAACATGGAGCGCCTAGGCATGACCCGGTCGTGCACAAAGCTGAAGGGTCCTGCCTGGGGTTCGCACTTTTGAATCGAAACGCGATCGAGATCGATGCTCGACAGGCTGATGCGGGGCGTGGTGCCGGTCTTGAATCGTCGCATTCGGACGCCGATCGTTTGCAGGAACGCGCTGAGTCCGGCTTCCGCGGGGTCACCGTGGCGGGCGGCAGACGTCTTTTGCGAGCCCTGGTGGCACATTCCGTTGAGGAAGGTTCCCGTGGTCATCACAACCGCCTTTGCGCCGATTTCCGATCCGTCGGCGAGACACACACCCACGACCCGGACGCCTTCCCTTAGGACGGTCTCGACCGAAGCCTCGATGAGTGTGAGTCCCGGCTGATCGCGCAGAGTCTCCTGCATTAGTTTCGGATAGAGCGATTTGCAGGCATGGGCGCGGAAGGTCTGAACCGCGGGCCCTTTGCCCGTGCCGACTACTCGAAGGTGCGTGAGTGCGTAGTCGGTTGTGACCGCCATCTGTCCGCCCAAGGCGTCTACTTCCCTTGCAAGGTGCCCCTTGGCCGGGCCGCCGATGCTGCAGTTGCACGGCATGTGGCCGATTCGCTCTAGGTTGAGGGTGATGCACGCGGTTTCAACACCCATGCGCGCGCAAGCGAGGGCCGACTCGATACCGGCGTGCCCCGCCCCGATCACGATTACGTCAAAGTCTTGCACTCGGCGCTAAGTTTACCGACAGGCTACAATTTGGCGGATGGATTATCGCCGCACCTATCTCCGCGACCTCTTCAATGCCCCTCCCGGAACTCAGACGAGCGCTTTCGGATGGGTGAAAACTCGGCGCGACAGCAAGGGTGTGCATTTTGCGCAGCTCGCCGACGGTTCGACCTTTGTGGACTTGCAAGTGGTGATCGAGAGCGGTGCGCTTCCCGAGGATGTTCTAAGGCAAATCACTACAGGCGCCTGCGTACGGTTCGACGGCACCATCGTGGAGTCGCCGGCCGCTAGGCAGGCGGTGGAATTGAAAGCGACGGTCTGCGAGGTCTTCGGGCCGGCAGACCCCGCGGAATATCCGATGCAGAAAAAGGGAGCATCCTTCGAATTTTTGCGGGAAATTGCGCATTTCAGGACTCGAGGAAATACGTTCGGCGGTGTTTTTCGCATTCGCAATGCCTTGTCCTACGCAATCCATAAATTCTTTCAGGAGAGAGGATTTATTTGGGTGCATACGCCGATTATTACGGCGAGCGACGCGGAAGGCGCGGGCGCGATGTTCGGCGTTACAACGCTCGACCTAATGAATGTGCCGCATTCGGAAAGTGGTATCGATTACTCATTCGATTTTTTCGGCAAGCCCACGTTCCTCACTGTTTCCGGGCAATTGGAAGCCGAAATATTCGCACTTTCATTCACAAACTGCTACACTTTCGGGCCGACTTTCCGAGCGGAAAATAGCAACACTCCGCGACATTTGGCCGAGTTCTGGATGATCGAGCCGGAGATGGCTTTTTGCGACATCGTCGGCAACATGAATCTCGCGGAAGAGTGCCTCAAGTACGTTATCCAGTATGTGCTCGATAACTGCAAGGTCGATTTAGAATTCTTCAACCAGCGGATCGAGCCGACGGTTTTGGAAACGCTCGACCATGTAGTCGCAAGCGGTTTCGAGCGCATTACGTACACGGACGCGATCAAATATCTCGACGAGAGCGGCGAGACTTTCGAGTTTCCCGTGTTCTGGGGCGCGGATTTGCAGAGCGAGCACGAGCGTTATTTAACCGATAGGAAAATCGGCCGGCCGGTGATCGTCACCGATTATCCGAAAGAAATAAAGGCCTTTTACATGCGCCTAAATGACGATGAGAAGACGGTGCGCGCAATGGATGTCCTAGCGCCCCGAATCGGCGAGATTATCGGCGGCTCACAGCGCGAGGAGCGTTACGATGTGCTTTTGCAGAAAATTCGAGACAGCCACCTGTCGGAGGACGCCTACTGGTGGTATCTCGATTTGCGCAAGCACGGCTCTGCGCCACACGCCGGTTTCGGCCTCGGGCTCGAGCGCCTCGTTATGTACGTCACGGGCATGAAGAACATCCGCGATGTGATCCCATTCCACCGAACGCCAGGCAGCGCGGACTTTTAGCCGCTCCTGAATATCGGCGCTTGTGCGGGCGCTGGCGCTGCTTGCGGAAGCGGATCGAAGATGCGGTCGATCTTGCGCATGCAGTCGTCGATGTGCAGCCTCGTCATCCGGTCGGAGGTCTTTAGTTTCGCGCGAAACAGTCGTCCTCTAAGGTCTTCGAGATTTCCGAACAGGATCGGCCTCAGGTCCGTGGTGGTCGCTCCTGCGCCGTTGAGGCGGCCATCCGCGATATCAAGGTATGCCCTTTGAAGATTCCGCCTGTAGATGTCGACGTTGGGAGCGGGCGAGTTCAGGTCGATCCAGACGCCATCGAGCAGGTCGCGCGACAGTTCAGACACCGTATACGTCGCTCCGCCGAACGCTTGGAGGTCGAGCATCCGCTTGACCCGGCCCTCGCTCAGCAACTGGGACATGATCCCTCTTTGGCTGCCGAGCACCCGATCCGCCACGCCGGTCATGCCGATTTTGCGGAGGATGTCGCCGGAGATCAAGGTCTTCGGAGTGACCAGAGCATTCTCGATCAAGAAGTCGACCGCGCCTGCTTGACGCTCCGGCGAAACGGGCACGAATACGTCGCCGCCTCGTCCCGAGTGATAATCCGTTTCGACGATGCCGGCGACCATGCCGAGAACGTGGTTAAGCTCCTGGCTGCGCTGTCCCCAAAGCTCGCCGTATAGGTCGGCGAGCTGTGAGTAGTTCTCACCGAACTTTGTGGTAGCAGGGACAAGGAAGGTCATCACCCGGTCGATGTTCTTGAGGCCGAGCGTCGTCGCCGCGACCGGGTCGGAGCCGAGGTCTTCGGTCTGAACTGTCGGATCTCCACCACGGCCGCCTCCGAAGCGAAGCGTCGGATCGAGGACTTGCCTGGACGCGATTTTGTCCAGTTCCGGCTTCTCACCGTCGGGATTCGCGGAGGCGATCGGCGTGTATCCCCACTCGATCGCGAACTTATCGTACGGGCCGACGATCGGAATCAGCGCCGCACCGTCGCCCGGCTGCGCAACGTAGTTCATGCGGCCGTAGTCCATGATCGAAGCCTCCGTGCCGAACTTCTCGGTGAAGGCGCGGTCTCGGAGTTGTTGTACCGTATATGACGAACTCGCCTTGAAGTTATGCTGAAGGCCGAGCGTGTGGCCGACCTCGTGGGCCGTTACATATCGCACCAGTTCTCCCATCAACTCTTCGGAAAACGGCAACTTTCGGGCTCGCGGGTCCATGGGTGACGCCTGCACGAAATACCAAGACTCGAGCAGCTTCAGAACGTTGTGCCACATGATCACGTGGGCAGACAGAATCTCGCCGCTTCGCGGGTCGTGGATGTGCGGCCCCATGGCGTTCTCGGTGGGCGTCGGCGCCCAGCGTATCACCGAGTATCGCGAGTCCTCGGGGTCCCAGAACGGGTCTTCTTCGCGAGTCGGTGGGTCTTTTGCGAGGATCGCATTCTTGAAACCGGCCTGTTCGAAGGCTGGCTGCCAGTCTTCGATACCTTGCTTGATGTACTCTCGCCACTTCTCGGGGACTTCGCGCGAAACGTAATATACGATCGGCTCGACAGGATGAGAGAGGGCAGCGCGCGGGTCTTTCTTTTCGAGGCGGTACCGGGCGATGTATTCTCGATCCATCACCTTGTGCTCGGGCCGGCCATACTCGGAAAATCCCTCGGAGAAGTAGCCGACGCGCGAGTCTGCAAGCCTTCCCATCATGGGCTTTTCAGGCAGCAGCGCGATGCTGTAATGGACGATCGCCGTCGCCGTGCTCGCGTTCGAACCTCCTCTGGGCGGACCGAACGGCGAGCCATCCGGAGCACCGCCGCGGTTGAACGTGATCTGAGAGCGCGTCTCGATGTTTTCCGGGAAAGCCTTCACTCGGTCGATGTAGGTGCTGTCCTTGTCGACGGTCGCTCCGCCGAGCTGGCCCTTCACGGCGAAGTCCTTCGGATCCGTTGTGAACAGGCTGGTGACTTCGATGACCGGCCACTTCTGTTCGCTCTCGGTCACGACGTCGAACGAGCCGATGATCGTGTCGAGGGTGGAGGCGCGAACAGACTCGTCCATCCGAGGGTCGCCCACGGATCGGACCGAGAAATCTCGGCTTCGCAGAAAAATCTTGGTGTTGCGCCTGGTCCAAGACACAACCCGCTCGCCGGCGGCCGTGCCACCATAGCCAAAACCGGCGGGGAGCTCGGCGATTTCGGTAGACCAGAACATATCGCGGCCGAGCAGTTCCGGGGGGATCTCGAAGAACATCTTGTCGCCGATTTGGTGGACTTTAAACATTCCGCCCTGCGACTTGGCTTCCTTGGTGATGACTTCGTCGTACTTCTTCAGCTCGCCCGGCTTTCTCTCTTGCTTAGGCTTTTCTTCGGGCTTCGGCGGGTCTTGCGCGAGCGCGCCCGGCGCGGAGCCTGAAAGAAGGGTGAGACATGCGAGGGCGATGACTTGGCGTAGAGTTGAAGTGTGCATGATGCCTGCTGTTGGAAGGTTTACGTCGTCTGTGGGCCGTCAGGTTCCCGGTGGCGGTTCGCATGGATTGCCGTGAAATCGGATCTGCCGGGACTGTTAGGAACACATACTGAGTAAGTGGCGCGCTCAGCGAGGCACCCTTCAGTGATGGCGGCGGTCATGTGGTCGCAGGCGTCGGCTCAGTACGAAGTCGAAGTGCTGCACTCGGCGGGTTTGCCGAGGCCCTTCGGCTGGCGGCGGGGGATGGCCAGCAGGTGGGGCACACGAACACATTTCTTGTCGGGCCGAGCCATGCCTTGCTGTGGTCGGGAACCGCCGAGAGCTTCGTCGACCTTCATCCGAAGGGCTGGGGCGCTTCGTACGCCATGGCTGCGTCCGGTGGGGAGGCAGGTGGGCTGGCGGGAGCGGCACACCGGCGACGTCGGCCAGTTCGCGACGATGTGGTCGGGCACGTCGGAGAGTTGGGTGAATTGCACGATCCGAAATATATGGAGACGGTGGCCTGGGAATAGGCGGCGATATTCAAGTCGGTTTCGGAGCTACGCCGCCGTTCGGGTTCCGGATCGAAGCGCTCATGTGGCGCAGCAGGGCAGAGTCCATCGTGGCGCTTCATCCGGAAGGGTTCGAAGAGAGCAGGGCGTACGCCACCGACGGCAAGCAGCAGGTTGGGAGCGCGAGCGATATCGGTAATCTCAACGCCGCCCTTTTGGTCTGGTTCCGCGAATAGCTACGTGAATTTGCATCCCAAGGCATATCAGAAGGGCGAAGCCTTTGGTGTCGCTGGTGGGCAACAGGTTGGCGAAGGCGCTTTCGATGGCAATTTGCACGCACTGTTGTGGAATGGTACGGCACAGTCGGTTATCGATCTCAATCCAGGTCCTAACGATCAATGGGGTTCGTCCGCGTACGAAACAAACGGAAAAGTCCAGGTCGGCTACGTGGCAGGAGATCACGTGCGTGGAAACCATGCTGCATTGTGGCAAGGAAGCGCGGCTTCCTTTTATGGATCTTCATGCGCTTCTTCCGCCGCAGCTCCAGGGCTCCGGGGAATTCTCGCATGCGCGCGGCATCGACAGCGCAGACAACATCGTCGGCTGGGCTGCGGACATCCATTCCGGGGAAGCCCGCGCGGTAATTTGGAGGCCGGTGCCCGAACCGGCGACCTTCTGGGAGATCAGTGTTTTCGTCATACTTTCTTTGCGGCGAGGAAGGAGTCGCTAAACGCCCGTCGAAATTACTGAAACGTAGGGGCGATTCCGACGTCCTCGTTAGCCTTAGGATCCGTTCGATCGCGCATCTACAGGATACGCCAAAATACACGTGAGAGCCGTAGAAGAGTCGTG
>JACDEQ010000142.1 GCA_013816225.1 Armatimonadota bacterium
GCAAGGTGCCGCTCTTCGGCATCTGCCTCGGGAACCAGATGCTCGCCCACGCGCTGGGGGGCCAGACTTATAAGCTAAAGTTCGGGCACCGTGGAAGCAATCACGCGGTAAAGGATTTGCGTTCGGGCAAGGTCACCATCACTTCACAGAACCACGGCTACGCGGTCGATGCCGAATCGCTCGTCGGCACCGGCGCCGAGGTCGATCAAGTCAATTTGAACGACGGTACGGTTGAAGGGATTCGGCACGATGCGCTCGCCGCGCAGAGCATTCAGTACCACCCCGAGGCCGCTCCTGGACCGTGGGACTCTCGCCCGTACTTTGCCGAGTTCGTCCAGCGGATCGGAGCTGCTGGATCATGAGGAAAGTCATGGTCATCGGCAGTGGTCCCATCATCATCGGCCAAGCCGCGGAGTTCGACTATGCCGGAACCCAGGCTTGCCGATCGCTGAAAGAGGAAGGCCTGGAAGTTGTCCTCATTAACAGCAACCCGGCCACGATCATGACAGACCTCGAAACCGCCGACCGCGTGTACATCGAGCCCCTAACTCCCGAGTTCTGCGAGCGGGTGATAGAAATCGAAAGGCCCGACGGTTTGCTAGCTTCGTTGGGAGGGCAGACGGGGCTTAACCTCGCAACCCAACTTGCTAATCGAGGCGTGCTCGACAAGTATGACGTACGCCTCCTGGGAACGCCTCTCAGCGCAATCGAGATGGCGGAAGACCGTGAGTTGTTCCGCAAGCTCATGAGAGACATTCGGGAACCCGTGCCCGAGAGTTGGATCGTCGAAAGCGTCGAAGAGCTCGATGCTTTGACCAAGATTGTGTCATATCCCTGCGTTATTCGTCCGGCTTATACCCTGGGAGGGACCGGCGGTGGCGTGGCTGCAACGCCCGAGGAACTGCTTGAAATCGGCAAACGGGGCCTCTCTCTAAGCATGCGCGGCCAGGTCATGGTCGAGCGCTCCCTTCTCGGATGGAAGGAGATCGAGTATGAGGTGATGCGGGACAGCGCCGACAACTGCATCACGATCTGCAATATGGAAAACCTCGACCCGATGGGGGTCCACACGGGTGATTCCATAGTCGTCGCCCCGTCCCAGACCCTCTCGGACATCGAATATCACCTTCTACGAAGCTCTTCGCTCAAGATTATTCGAGCCCTCGGCGTCGAAGGCGGATGCAATGTTCAGCTCGCGGTGAATCCCCATTCGTTCGACTACTACGTAATAGAGGTCAATCCGCGCGTTTCGCGGTCTTCGGCGCTGGCTTCCAAAGCCACCGGATATCCGATCGCGAGGGTCTCCGCAAAGGTGGCGATCGGGCAGACCCTCGATCAAATCGAGAATGCCGTAACGAAAACTACGAAGGCTTGTTTCGAGCCGGCTCTGGATTACTGCGTGGTGAAGATTCCGCGGTGGCCCTTCGATAAGTTCACGGGTGGCGATTGCAGGCTGACTACGCAAATGAAGGCGACCGGCGAGGTGATGGCGATCGACCGCTCGTTCGAAGAAGCTTTGCTCAAAGCGGTCCGCGGACTCGAAGTGGACCAACGGGATCTGCAGCACCATGACTTTGCGTCCATTTCAGACGAGAAGCTGGAAACCGAAGTGCGCGTTCCCACGCACGAGCGGCTCTGGGCGTTGGCGGAGGCGCTCCGAAGAGGGTGGACGGTCGAGCGAGTGAACTCGATTTCGAAGGTCGATCCCTGGTTCCTCGAGCGGATCGGCAATGTGCTGGACGCCCAGGGAGCGCCCAAGTCGACCTCATTCAAAATGGTCGATACGTGCGCTGCGGAATTCGAGAGCCACACGCCCTACTACTACAGCAGTTCCGATCCCGAGGACGATTTCCTAGCCGATGACCCGAGAGAGTCGATCCTCGTTCTCGGCAGCGGCCCGATCAGGATCGGCCAGGGCATCGAGTTCGACTACTCCTGCGTCCACTGCGCCTGGGCCTTGCAGAAGCTGGGCTATCGCTCAGTCATCCTCAACAACAACCCTGAAACGGTCAGCACCGATTTCGACACCGCCGACGCGCTCTACTTCGACCCCGTGACGTTCGAAGACGCGATGAGGGTGATCGAACACGAACGTGTGAAGGGCGTTATGTTACAGTTCGGTGGACAAACCGCTATTAATCTTGCCAAGAGACTTGCCGATGCCGGTGTAGCGATCATCGGCACCCAGGCCCGCGCGATCACGGACGCCGAAGACCGGGATATGTTTGATAAAATGCTGGAAAAGCTAAACATATCTCGACCTCGAGGAGCTGGAGTTACAAATGTGGATGAAGCCCTCGCGGTCGCACGGGATGTCGGTTACCCGGTGCTGGTCCGGCCCAGCTTCGTGCTCGGAGGCAGGGCCATGGAGATCGTCTGGTCGGATGAGGAGCTCCGCAACTATGTAAGGGTAGCCTCGCGGGTGAGCGGAGACGCCCCGGTCCTCGTCGATAAGTACCTGCCCGACACCGAAGCGGAGGTAGACGCCATATCCGACGGTTTCGACACGCTCATCCCAGGAATCATGGAGCATGTCGAAAGGGCCGGAGTCCACAGCGGCGACAGTATGGCGGTCTACCCTGCCGTCTCGATCTCGGAGGACGCGCAGAGAGAGATGGTCCGCATCGCCGGAGACATTGCGCGTACCCTCGGAATCCGCGGCATCATAAACATCCAGTTCGTGATCCACAAGGGAGAGCCGTATGTCCTCGAGGTCAACCCACGAGCCAGTCGGACCGTGCCCTTCCTAAGCAAAGCCGCGAGCCTGCCGATGGTTTCGATTGCAACTCAATGCGCCCTCGGAATATCGCTGAAAGACCAAGGCTACGGCAGCGGCGTCTGGGACCCTGTTTTGGGAACCGTTTCGCGGTTCGGGGTAGACCCCAAAGTTCAAGCCCCGCCGGACCCGGGGCTGTTTGCTGTCAAGGCGCCGGTGTTCAGCTTCCAAAAGCTCACGCTCGTCGAGCCAAGCCTCGGCCCCGAGATGAAGAGCACCGGCGAGGTTCTCGGGATCGACCTCACCTATGCGAGTGCCCTCCTGAAGGCGATGATCGCGGCGAATCTGACGGTACCCGCCTCCGGCACGGCCCTCGTCACGGTACGGGACAAAGACAAGGCCGAGTTGGTGGAAATCGCGCGCAGTTTGCGCGAGCTCGGCTTCGATCTGATGGCCACACCGGGAACACATGCCGAGCTCACCCGCGCAGGAATCCCTTCGAGAAAGGTGCAGAAGATCAGCGACGCCCCAGACGACAACCTCTTGACCGCAGTGCGGTCCGGGCAAGTGAGCCTCTTAATTAACACTCCGAGCGAGGACCGTGTTGCGGAGTCCGAAGCTATGCAGATTCGACGAACGTGCGTCGAAAAGGGAATTCCCTGTATCACGAGCATCGACACCGCGAAGGCGCTTGTAATCGCCCTTCGGGCCCGCCAAGGTAGTGGCCATGTTCATTGCAAGAGCCTCGACGAATACACCAAAGCGGCCGCTGCAGTTTCGTGAAACGGTGAACCTCGTGGATGCGTCAGAGTTTTGTCCCGAGCCAGTAGACTGACCGAACGAGACGCCTAACCATGCACACACTCCTCTTGGCAGCTGTCGCGCTTGCTAATCCCCAGGGCCAGAAGATCGACCTAAGTCGGGTCTTCATAGCAGGGGAGAAAGCGATTTATGAATTCAACAGCCGGATCTCCGTGGACTCTCGAATGGTGCCTTTGCAAACATTCATTCCGGAAACGGACAGTTTCACCTACACCTTCACAACGCTCGTCGAACAGATGAAGCCGGATGGTGTGGCCGACTTAAGATTCAGGCGTCCCAAGATTGTCTTGAACATGGGCGAGACTTTCGACTCGCCGCCGACATCCCTGCCTCTTCAAAAGGACGAGAACCTCCTCTTTACGATCTCGCGCAAGAACCAAATGCTCGCGGTGAAGGATTTCACTCCGCGCAAGAAGGAAAAGGACGGCTCAGCGGCAATCGTGCTTCGCTCTCGCGCCGAGGCGGGTGCAGGGCAGATTGACATCGGTGCTTGGATAGGGCAGCTTAGACAGATCGGAGCATTCGTCAACTTCTTCGACCTCGGACCGATTTTGCCGAACGAGCCGGTGGCGGTGGGCGACATTTGGAAGGACACAATCGGCTACGTCCCGGCAACCGTTTCCGCAGGCGCAGACAAAGGAAAGAGCATCAACGCCCGAATCGACTATGCGATGACGTTTATGGGGGCAACTAATCTGAACGGACGGGCCGTTTGGCACATTCAGGGCAAGATCAGTCAGGACAGCGACGCGGCACCTTACATCGCACAGCTATTGAACGTCAAGCTGGAGCGGGCGCCCTTCAAAGAGATCAAGCTTAAGATCGACGGCCTGGTCGACTACTACCTCGATCATAAAACACTCCACCCCCTCCAAATAAAGGCCGCGAGCGAGGGCTCGGTCGACGTTACGGTCCCTGAATATTCCGGTGGACCCGTTTACGAAGAGCGGTTCAAGAGCCGAGCGAGCCTGGTCAAGAAGTAGCGTGCCGGGTGCTATGATGCACCGTGACTCTCGCCGTCGAAGTCCCGGCCGGAAAGGATATTCTTGCCGAAGGCCTCCCCCGGCGCGGTGCTTGGATCGCAGCGGCCATCGTTTTCTTGCTGGCGTTTGCTCTGCGGCTCGCAGGCATTGGATGGGGGTTGCCGACTGAAACGCGCCATCAGTCACTCCACCCCGACGAACTCCTGATCAAAGAGGTCGCCGATCGCATGCCGTACTTACGGCCGGGCTTCTACAATTACGGAACGCTCTACTTAACGGCGCTCAAAGTAGGCGCTGACATGGGTCGAAGCTACGGCTGGGTTAGGGAAGGGACTTCCGTTCCTCGATGGCAAACCGATCAGGACATCCATCGTACCGGCCGAATCATCAGCGCGGCTGCGGGTGCCGGGACGGTTGCGATCGTTTTTGCGACTCTCTTGATGCTAACCGGCCTGCTCGGTGCCAGTGTTGGGGCCCTTTCGCTCCTCGTTGCTTCCGGCCATGTCGTGCATTCGCGGTTTCAGACCTCGGATGTTATGGCAACTTTCTTCGTGGCAGCGGCAATCTATTTCACGGTCCGGCTCTTACAGGGCGCGCCGTTTCGACAAACGGTGGCTGCTGCGGTTGCGATTGGGCTCGCGGCAGGAACCAAGTACTCAGGAGCGTTGATGATCATTCCGCTTCTTCTAGCGATTTGGTGGACCGATCCCAAATCGTTTTTCAGGGCGGGCGCGATAGCCGTCGTCTCATTCGTATTCGTCTTCGTGCTGGCAACCCCGGGAATCATCTTGGAAAGCAGTCGGTTTTGGTCAGGATTTACCTATGAACTTGCTCATTCTGCCGCAGGACACGGGATCGTGTTCGCCAACACGGCGAGTGCATTCGTTTACCAAATCGGCAATATTCTCGAAGCCTTCGGCATCGTTCCCGCCGTCCTTGGAACAGTTGGAATCGCCTATATGGCCTTCAAACGTCATAGATGGGCGCTTATGCTTGCACTTTTCATGCTCATCTACTACTTTACAATCGGCAGAGCCGAGGTCAAGTTTCTTCGCTACGCTCTGCCGCTCCTGCCGATATTGGCGATCGGCGTCGGAGTCCTTGTGGGCAAGCTGCACAAGCGCGGAGGCTATTACCGGGTCGCAACGGGCGCCGCCGTCTTCCTTGTCGGAGCTTCGCTCGCTGGCAGCCGAGGGGCGATCACGATGACCGGATTCATGGCCCGTCAAGACCCGCGGGATCAGGCGGCCGCTTGGTTAGGTCGGCACAATGGCACCATCGGCTTCGTGTCCGATCCGTGGTTCTACTCGCCGCCGCTTTTTCCGGACACCGGAC
>JACDEQ010000143.1 GCA_013816225.1 Armatimonadota bacterium
ACGGTTCGTGGCGTCCAGGCTCTTTCCAGGAGCCGCTCTTGTTGTTAGGCAGGGACCTCGTGGAGTGATCGGCCCTCATCTCGTGGACAAGGCGCTTGCTTTCCTTGTAGGGAACGTCGCCGATGTGCGCTTGGTCGACGATCTCTATCAAGCAAACCTCGCCGCGCTGTTTGCCACAGAGCCCGTTTCTGGCATTGGATTGCCGTTCGCCGCGACGGGATTCGGCAGCTCGGATGCAGCGTCTCGTCTCTTGGCTTCGTTGTCCGTTGGAACAAGGCCGAAGTCGGTAGAAGGGTTGCTTGGCAGCATCGATTGGGTGACTTGGCTGCCTGTCGGGGCCGACGCGGCGGAACGGACAGAGGCGGCAGGGCTTGTCGCGGTGGCGGGCGGATTCTTGCGTAACTCGGAAGAGAGAGTCTTGGCGGCCATGGCTAACGCCGGGGCCGTCAACGGGCCATTGTCCGGCGTTCGACGCTGGCTTTATCCCAACCAGCAATTGCTTTCGGTTCAAGAACCGGGTTGGTGGTCAGCCCTCCGGTCTCCGGTGCGCCTTCTTTCGCCAGGGATGTCCCTCAGGGACGCCGGCGAAGGGTTTCTGGTACGGGCCGAGACTCAGACCACGGAATCCGTGAAGATCGAGGTCCAAAGCGATGCGCCGCTTCAAATTCTTGGGTCATCAAACCTCGAGCAGGTATTCGTCATCGGTGAGGAGCCATTTACAGTTAGGGCCCGGCCCGTGGCGCCTGGCCCGTGGAGGCTTAGGCTTGGGCGCCGCGGCCCTGGACGGGCGATCCCCAGGGCGGCCCCAAGTCCGCGTTATAGTGGAGACCCACGTTGATCTTTCGGGCAAGCGCACCTTTGACGATCTGACGCGCGCATTCGATTAAATTCGCCGCTTCCGCGCCGCCCACATAGAACTCGCTGCCCTCTCCGACCTCGTCGATGATCCCTTCTATCGCGTCGTGGGCATGCTTCAGCCCGCGACTACGGCGGACGATCGCAACTCCTTCCCACATCGTTCGACG
This sequence comes from Armatimonadota bacterium, assembly GCA_013816225.1. GTDB lineage: Bacteria > Armatimonadota > Fimbriimonadia > Fimbriimonadales > ATM1 > JACDEQ01. The sequence goes on from JACDEQ010000143.1 coordinate 1,026, forward strand.
CAGACGCCGAAGCACTCCGTCTACGATTCCGCGGCCAACAACCGGCACCGAGGGCGTCGCGGCTTCACCCGGGGCGGAGGCGGCCCGCGAAGAGGCGGCGTGGACGGCCGCGGACCATCCGAACACGACGGCTTCTAGGAGGCTGTTGCTCGCGAGACGGTTTGCCCCGTGCACCCCGGTGCAGGTGACCTCGCCTGCCGCATACAGCCCCTCGATTGAGGTTTGGCCATTCAGGTCCGTTTTCACGCCTCCGCATTGGTAGTGAGCAGCGGGGACGACCGGAATCGGGTCGCGAGCGACGTCTATACCTAATCCGGCCAGCGTCTCAGAAATGAAAGGGAACTCGGCTTTGATCTTCTTGGCGGGAATGTGGGTCATGTCGAGGTGAACATACGGCACGCCTTCTTTTAGAGTTTCAGCGTGGATCGCTCTCGCGACGATATCGCGCGGAGCGAGCTCCGCCCTCGGGTCGTAGTCGAGCATGAAGCGCCTGCCGTGCACGGTTCGCAAAATCGCTCCCTCACCCCGAGCGGCTTCGGATATCAGAAACCCACGTCGGCTCCGATGGTAAAGCGTCGTGGGATGGAATTGGATGAACTCCATATTTTCAATCTTCGCCCCCACGGCTGCGGCGAGGCCGATACCGTCCCCCGTCGCGATAGGCGGGTTGGTGGTGAACCTGTAGACCTGGCAACAGCTGCCGGTAGCCAAACAGGTCGAGCGGCTGACGATCCGGATCGTGTCCCAATCCTTCTTGCGGACGATTGCGCCGGTGCACCTGCCATCTGCCATTTCAAGGGCCTCGCAAAACGCGTAGTCGAGGACCTGAATCCTCTTTTCGTTCATCGTGGCCGACGTTAGCGCCCGCTCGATCTCCCAGCCCGTTTGGTCTGCCCTGCGGACGATGCGGTTGCGGCTATGCCCGCCCTCACGACCCAGGCTTAGACCACCTTCGTCGAGATCGAATTGGGCCCCGATGTGGATGAGCCACTCCAGCCGGTCTTCGGCATGGCGGACGAGGAACTGCACCGCGGTAGGATCGCACAGTCCAGCTCCGGCGATAAGGGTGTCCTCTACATGGAGTAATAACGAGTCGTCTTCGCCAACAGCCGCGGCCATGCCACCTTGGGCGTAGCTGGTGTTGCTATCGGAAAGCTCGGATTTCGTGACGATGATGACGCGGCCGTGCGGCGCACATCTGAGGGCGAAAGTAAGGCCGGCGATGCCGCTTCCGATAACCAAGAAGTCGCATTCGAGCGTTTCCATACTCAATCTTCACTATAGTGCGCCAGAACGGCGAACTCCTGCGTGAAGGAAACGTCGCGCACCATGCAGCTTCGCGGAACCTTGATGTGCGCTGGGGAGAAGTTGAGGATGCGACGAACGCCTCCTTCGATTACCATGTCTGCCGCTTGCTGAGCGGCCGGGCCGGGAACCGTCAGTACGGCGATCTTTGCATTGAGCTCGGGCAGCAGGGCGTGCATGCTGGCTGCGTCGCGCACAACCAGCCCACTGACCGGAGTGCCCATGACCGCAGGGTCGTTATCGAAGATACCGGCGACCTCGAATCCGTACTCGGTGAGGCCGGGGTAGGCGGCCAAAGCCTGGCCAAGCCGCCCCGCCCCGATGATGACGACACGTTGCGTTCGGTCTAGCTTGAGAATTCTACCTATGTGCTTGCGCAGCCGCACGACTTCGTAGCCGACACCCGGCTTTCCCACCTCCCCGAAATGGCTCAGGTCTTTGCGAATCTGAGACGCCGAAATGCCGCAGCGATCCTCGATCTTGGAGCTATTTATGAATGCGATGCCTTGCTTCTCGATGTCCCCGAGCACGCTAAAGTAGGTAGCAAGGCGCGCAAGGGTTGGGACCGGGGCTTTGGAATTGCCTTGCATCCGGAATCGGATTTTACCTGCCGGGTAGAATCCGATTCCCCGGGCGGTTAGCTCAGTTGGCAGAGCACTACAATGACACTGTAGGGGTCACTGGTTCAAGTCCAGTACCGCCCACCAAGTTCATTTTGAACCTGACTCCTTGCGTTTCCCAGCCAGTTCGGGACCTCACTTTTCGCCGCCGCAACTTGTCCGTCAACTTGGTCTGCGCCTCCCGCTTGACCTCAGGACGAGATCGGGCGTACACGCGAAGCGTGAATCAGGGGCAGAGTGCCCGACAAGCTCCGAGACCGTACGCACGTCGGTGCCGCCTTCGATGTGAAGCGAAATGAACGTGGCTCGCAGGTCGTGAAGACGAAGAGACTTGAAGAAGACGCCTTTCTTCAGAAGAGCCTTCTTCAGTTTCTTGAAACCCGGGAAAAGTTGTCCAGACTAGCGGGCGTACCGGATGCGGTAACTAAAAACGTATTGAGATCCTCGGGCATAGATATGATCGCCTCGTAAGCTTCGACCGTAAGGGGTATCGGCTTCTTAGTAGGCTTCTCCTTCACAGGCTTTTCAATCATGCGCCCATCGACCATAACGATTTGTGGTCTTGAGGAGCACTTCTCGTCGTTCGTGGTCGATGATTCCCATCGGAGTCCGATGATTTCACCGCGTCTCAACCGTGTCTGAATGGACACGCTTAGCATCGCTCATCCTTGTGACACCTTCATAAGAGGCACTGCCCCCATCAAGGATCCCGTCAATTTCGTCGGTTTTCGATTGTCATTTCGTAAAACGTCGAAATGTGTGATATAATCATTTCTATGAATAACGCAATGAATGTACGTATCTTCAAGGCACTGTCGGACCCGACTCGGCTGCGCATCGTCGAGTGTCTGGCGGGTGCCTGCTGTGGTGGCACGGCGGAGGTCGATGAGTACGGCGCGGTCGAAGGACCGACCGCAGGCGAAGTCTGCTGCCGTATCACGGGAGCAGACAAGATCACGTCGACGGTCTCGCACCACCTCCATGAACTGGAGGACGCAGGGCTGATCAAGCTCGAAAGGCGCGGGAAGACGACCGTTTGCACCTTAAGACGGGAAGGGCTCGAGTCTCTGGGTGCTCACCTTCAAAGCTTAGCCAAAGGAGAAAGAGATTATGTCAGTTGCTAAGACCCACCTGTCGCTGAACGTAAAGGATGTCACTCGCAGCACGGAATGGTACGAGGCCTTCTTCGGCGTCCCGGCCCACCAGCGAAGACCCGGATACGCCAACTTCGACCTGGAATCGCCGCCCCTCAAGCTCGCCTTGCAAGAGCATGATGCCGGCGCCGGCGGCCCACTCAACCATCTCGGCATCCTCGTCGACTCGAAGGAACAGGTTGATGCCGCGAAGTCGAGGCTCGAAACGGCCGGTCTTGTGACTTCCTCGGAGGAGAACGTTACGTGCTGCTATGCCAAGCAAGACAAGATCTGGATTCGAGACCCGGACGGAACTCCTTGGGAGGTCTACACACTCCTCAACGAAGTGGACGATGAAGACGATTCCCACGAGGGCGTCGAGGTCTCATCTTGCTGCACCGAGAACGTCGCCGAGTCGGATGTTGCCTGCTGCGTCAGCGGCTGCTGCGAATGAAGCGTGTTCTGTTCCTCTGCTTAGTGGTTCAGGTGATGAAAGAGGCCGGGTTTTCGATGGAAGGGCAAGAACCGAAACTATTGAGCGAGGAACTGGCCGATTCGACGGACAAAATCGTGACTATGGGTTGCGGCGTTGATGCGGGTGCCTGTCCGGCGAAAGTCCTGGTTTCTGAGGATTGGGGCCTCGACGACCCGGCCGGCCAGCCCATCGAGCTGGTTCGCCAAATTCGCGACCAGGTTAAGGTGAAGGTGGCAGACCCTCTCGAACGCCTACGACGATTCGCGCAATAAGCCGTGTTTCATGCGTCTAAGAAGCAACGATGCACCGCGCGAAGTGCCGAGGCCGCTTGAAAGCCTTGTTTTGGTCTGCCTGCCTTTCAGCCGGGGCGGTTGGGCTGACGGCGCGGCCCCCATAGCCGCCTGAAGCCGTCCTCGTGTTCACAGGTGATATTCGCGGGCATCTCTCTCCTTGCGGCTGCACGAAGCCGCAGATAGGCGGGATCAAGCGGATGACCGGCGTCGTCCGCGCCTTGCTGACGCAACGTAACACGTATTACGTCGACATCGGCAACTGGACCGAATCGGAAGATCGGCAGGATGAACTGAAGGCCGAAGCGCTGGCGACGTTGTTCGCAGACCTCGAGCCTGCATATCTCAACGTCGGGCCCCTCGACGCGCGTCTAGGGGAAGCAAAACTCGACTCGCTAGTTGAAATGACCGGCGGACTCCTGAACAAGAAGGGCGATTCACGCGATGTCGGACCTCTACAAATACGAGGAACCGGAGCGCATCCCTATGAAGGCGGCAAGAACCAGGTCTTACTTTTAGCGGCGGGCAAGGCTGAGGCGGAACGCGCAGCCACGCGCGGGCCCGGCTTGATCGTTTACTCCGTATCTGGCGACCCGGCGAACGATCCAACGACCGTAGGAACGGCAGTACTGGTCAGTTCGGGCGATCGATGCCGCAACGTTGGCAGGATCGAACTGATCGCCGGAAAATGGACTAATTTCACGCTTATCGAACTAGGCCCCGAAAAGTCGGACGACCCGCATGCGACCGCCGTCTATAAGAGCTATCTTCAGCGGGTGGCCGATGAGAATTTGCTCGACGTCCTGCCGAGAACACAAGGTCCGGTCAAGTACGCCGGGAGCAAGTCCTGTGCCTCGTGTCACGCCAAGATCTACGAGGATTGGAAAGGAACGTCTCATGCGCACGCTTACGCGACGCTGCAGTCTACGGGCAACGGCCGCGATCCGGAATGCGTGGGTTGTCATGTGGTCGGATTGGGAGACACGAGCGGCTTCAAAA
>JACDEQ010000144.1 GCA_013816225.1 Armatimonadota bacterium
TTGCCCGACACATCTACCGCCAAGGCCCTGGCGTTATCGTCATTATTGCCGGGTCCGTTGTAACGCACAACCCATTGCTCCTTGCCCGCGGAGTCGTACTTGACGGTAGCGTAGTCATAGCCGCTGCCGGCGCCTAGGGATGTGCCCGTCACGTACACGTTGCCTGAGGCATCTACCGCCAAGGCCCTGGCGATTTCTTCTCCATTGCCGGGGCCGTTGTAGCGCACAACCCATTGCTGGTTGCCAGCGGAATCGTACTTGACGGTCGCATAGTCATAGCTGCTATTGTTGCCGTTCCAGGAGAAGCCAGTCACGTACACGTTCCCGGAGGCATCTACTCCGAGTGCGTAGGCCCAATCTTCGCCGCCCCACGGGCTGTGGTAGCGTGCATCCCACTGTTCGTTGCCAGCGGAATCGTACTTGACGGTCGCATAGTCATAGCTGCCATTGTTGCCGTTCCAGGACCTGCCCGTCACGTACACGTTGCCGGAGGCATCTAACGCCAAGGCATAGGCGTATTCGTAGCCCTCTAAATAGCCCCCCAGGCCGTTATAGAGTGCGACCCACTGCTCGTTGCCCGCGGCATCGTATTTGACGGTAGCGTAGTCGTTGTGGCCCTGACCGCCGTATGGTGAAACGAAGGCGGAGCCTGTCACGTAAACGTTGCCCGAGGAATCTACTTCAATGTCAGAAGTGTAATCGCCGAGATTCCCCGGTCCGTTGTAGCGTGCGACCCACTGCTCGTTGCCCGCGGCATCGTATTTCACCGTAGCGTAGTCTGGACCGCTGCCTTTGGCCCAGGACGTGCCAGTCACGTAGGCATTGCCCGAGGCATCTAACGCCAAGCCAGAGGCTGTATCGTCCTGGTTGTTGATCCCCGGCCCGATGTAGCGTGCGACCCACTGCTCGTTGCCCGCGGCATCGTACTTGATTGTGGCGTAGTCATTACTGCTGCCGACACCTGGGGAGGTGCCGGTCACGTAGACGTTGCCCGAAACATCTAGCGCTATGTCTCTGGCAAAATCGTCGCTGTTCGCAGGGCCGTTGTAACGTGCGACCCACTGCTCGTTGCCCGCGGAATCGTATTTGACGGTAGCGTAGTCACGACCGGTGCCTGAGCCCAAGGAGGAGCCCGTCACGTAAACGTTGCCCTCGGCATCTACCGCGACCTCCCTCGCCACGTCGTAACCGTTTGCCGGGCCGTTGTATCGGGCCGCCCATTGCTCCGTCTGGGCGGACGCAGGCGCACCTATGGCGGCACAAATGCATATGCACAAGGCATTCACAAACGATTTCATTATTCTTTATCTTACGTTATTTCAGAGTAATAACCGCACATTTCGTCTGGGTTTGTCTTCGCCAGCAGGTCGGTTCAGATATCATGCACATCCATACGATCAGCGGCGGAGGTTGCGAGAAGACGCTGCGATTGGCTGGGTCTACTATAATGGCTCGAGGCGTTTTTGGCTTCAAAGGCAAAATTTCAGCCGTCTTACAATTAGGAGTAAATCGATGAGCTCATTCGAAAACTATGTGGAAGGCAACGTCGCGGATGCTCCGCTCGACGCTCGCCTGACCTTCATTCGCAAAACTTACGCGCACCTCGTGGCGGCGGTGGTGGCTTTCGTCGCCGTTTCGGGCTTTTTCTACAGCTCCGGGGTCGCCGAGAGGATGCTCGAGATGATCTCTGGCAGTCGATTCGGGTGGCTGATGATGCTGGGCGGCTTCATGCTGTTGGGCTGGCTCGCGGGCGCCATGGCGAGCATGCGCGGCACATCGATTTCGTACGTCGGCCTCGGGCTGTACACCGTCGCCGAAGCGCTGATCTTCTCGCCGATGATTTTCCTGGCGGCCCAAGCGTATCCGGGCGTGCTGACGCAGGCTACCGGGGTGACGCTCCTAGTGTTCGGCGCGCTGACGTTCTATGTGCTGTTTACGCGAAGGGACTTCTCGTTTTTGCGGACGGCGCTATTCGTCGGTGGCATCGCCGCGCTCGGCCTCATCGTTGCCGGGGCCATCTTCGGGTTCAATCTCGGGCTCTGGTTCAGCTTCCTTATGGTGATATTCGCGGCCGGAGCGATTCTATACACGACCTCGCAGGTGCTGCATCAGTATCGGACGGACCAGTACGTCGCCGCGGCGTTGGCGCTGTTTGCAGCCGTTGCGCTGCTGTTCTGGTACGTCTTGCGGATATTTATGTCGCGGGATTAAGGGAGGTGGCAGGAGGAGCGGCCATGCTTCTCCAGATACCGCTGATGGTACTCCTCGGCACGGTAGAAGTCGGTAGCGGGGGTGATTTCGGTTACGATCGGTCGCTCGGTGCGGGTTTGTGCCAGGGCTCGCGATCGAAATGCGGCCGCCTCCTGCTTCGGGGAATGGAAAAAGATGGCTGAGCGGTACTGGCTGCCGACGTCCGGGCCTTGACGATCGAGCGTCGTCGGATCGTGCAGGCTCCAGAAGGCTTCGAGGAGGCGTTCGTAGGTTAAAATCGACGGGTCGAAAGAGACCTGCACCACTTCGGCGTGGCCGGTTTCGCCGGTGCATACCTGCTCGTACGTCGGGTGACCCAGAGTTCCGCCCAGGTAGCCCGATACTGCCTCGATCACGCCGGGTAATTGCCGGAAGGCGTCTTCGACGCCCCAGAAACAGCCCGCGCCGAACGTCGCTAACTCAGTTGCTTGAGGCATGGTGGCCAATTATGGCGGCTGGCGGAGGCCCGGGGAAAGGCCGCCGCCGTAGCCGCGGAGGGTCATTTCTTTGTGTAAGTGCCCTCGATCATCTTGTTCCACTTGTCCCCGTCCTTCATTTCGAGTAGGAACGACATTTCCTTGTCGGACTTTTTCGTGGCGGTTGCGCGGAACGTTTGATCACCCATGCCGTGCATCGGCGTGGGCTTGCTTACCAATGTCATCGTGTTTCCGACGAGGTCACCGGCCATCTCCATGCCTGCAGAACCCATCGAATCGAACCAGATTGCCTTCCACTTCTTGGCATCCGGGTCATAGCTGAGCATTTGCATGCCTTCGAATGAACCCATATCGCCCATCGAGAACGTGGCCATGGTATGCAGATACCTGCCGCCGAGTGCCATCTTCGAGGTGGACGTGCCGGTGGAGCTCATGGGCTCCATGCCCTCTCCGGGTGGGAACATCTTGAAGTTGGTGGTCCATTCGCCGACCATCCACTCGACCTTCTTCATCTCGGGTGGCGGCTTCATCTCCATCATTTCGTCTTGGGCGAACGCCGTTAGGCCCGCCAATATCAACACAGTCATTGCTGCGAATTTCATGGTTTCTCCTTAATAAGCCCGTCATGGGGCGGTTTGCTCTAGCTTTGGGTACGCAACTCGCGACGATATCGTTCGCCCCGGGCGTTTAAGAGTATGACAAATCGATTTCCCGAAGATGGGAACGAATCCATTTCTGACGGCATTAGAGATAGTAGAAATGATAAAGACGATCCTGTTCACTTCTTTGCCAGTCGTCGCGGCGCTCGCCGTGGCCGGTTGGCGTTCGATGGGTGGCGAAGAGCTTTCCGATGTGGGAACGAGACCCGGCGGCGTGCAGACGAGGCTCGACAACGACAAGGGCGCCCTCGCAAAGGGCCACGAACTCGCGCTCTTCGCGGCTGGGTGATTCTGGGGGATCGAGGCGGAGTTCCGCCGAACACCGGGAGTTGTAGCGACGGCCGTCGGATACACGGGTGGGACATCGTCGAATCCGACCTATGAACAGGTTTGCTCGGGTGGAACCGGCCACGCCGAAGCCGTTCTCGTCGAATTCGATCCGAAGAAGGTGACGTACGCACGTCTCTTGGACGTTTTCTACACAACGCATAACCCTGACCGGCAGTGTGCCCCTGGCTATCAGTATCGCAGCGAAGTTTTTGCTTACAGCGATGCCCAATCGGATGCTGCCGCGAAAGCCGGTAAGGATCGGCGGGCGAGCACGCGAGTAACCCCGGCCTCGACGTTTTGGATGGCCGAAGCGTATCACCAGCAGTATTACGGCAAGAAGGGTGGAGGCTTCTGCAAGATTTAGCATGTACAATGACGCCATGGAAGCCAAGGTGGAAAGGCGCGAAAGGGACCTCCCGACGCCAGAGCGCAAGCCCGGGGACGAGGAAGGGCCGGCAAAGCGGCAGGTTGACAAGCCGGGTGGGGACAACGAACTTCTACGTAGAATGCGGGAGGTTGACCCTGATCAAGCTAAGAAATATCGTCAGAGAAGCGGCGAATAGCGAAAAAGTTTGTTAACTTTGCGTCAACTAGCGATATACTGATCTCTGGCGCTCGCTGCGCGAACGGTGAGACGCCGGGAGCTTACTGCCGATGCGCGAGATAAATGCATTCAAGCCGGACAAGGGATCAGCGACGGATGTCGCTCCTGCCGATTCGGCCGTCATACTATCTCCTAATCTCGCCAGTCGATTGTGGCTCGCGGCCGGTATCCAATCAAGCTTCGAAGGACTGAAAAGAACTAAGAGGACTTTCGCCAGTTTGCGCCACATACATAAGATCAGCGCCGCGCAACACGCGCGCGCGGGAGGCATACTATGAGAAAGCGTTCTGCTTTCACTCTTATCGAGCTGCTCGTGGTTATCGCGATCATCGCGATTCTCGCGGCCATCCTGTTCCCGGTCTTCGCGGCAGCCAAAGCCGCCGCTAAGAAGACGACGTGTCTCAACAACTCCAAACAAGTCGCCACGGCCAACGCCATGTATCTAGGGGACAACGACGACGTCGGCCCACTGTCCAATGCGGGCAGCATCAACGGCCCCGGCTGGGGCTTCGGAAGGCCCGACGTCATCTGGGGCGAAGTTCTTCATCCCTACACATCTAGTTGGTATGTGTTCCGCTGTCCGAGCGATCCCAACGCAACCGACCGAGGTTTATCGCTAAACCCTAACGGGCAGCCCGCGGATCCGAGTGACCCCAGCTTCCACTACTATTGGATGTCTAGGGCCAACACCGGGTTAAACTACGACTTCCTCAGTCCGTGGATTACTCAACAGGTTCAGGGCGGAACTTATGTGGGTTCCACAACGGTGAACGTCGGTCAGATCGCGCAGACGGCCGCAACGATCCTCTATGTCGACAGCATTTGGGATCGGACAGCGTCCGGCCAACCCCTCGGCGGGGGCAACTGGGTCGTCGAGGCCCCTTGCGTCAAGGACATCAACGGTGTCCTTCTCGAGCCCATGGGGCGATTGAATGGCCAGGGTGGCAACGGCCTCTGGCAAAACTACGGCACGGGCTGGTCGAACAACCAAAACAGCTGGCTCGTTTACGGCGGCTGCTGGCCTTGGCACACCAAGCAGTGTGCGGTGGCGTTCACAGACAGCCACGTCAAAGTGATGAAAATCGGGCAGATTGCCGCCGGTTGTGACGTTCGCCCGAACTTCGCCGGCGCAGCCTACGATGGAGATGCATACTTATGGGATCTAAGGTAGGAAACAACAAGCCTTCGACCCTCGTCTGGGTCGGCGCGGCGCTAGTGCTTGCGGGAGCGGCATATCTCGTTATGCGCTCCCAGGCCCCGGAAGATGTGGACACCAAAGTTCCGCCTCCTCGCGCCGGCTCGCCGGACCTCGGACCGCTCGATGACAAATACATCATCGGCAAGGATCCGAACGGCCCGAAGACGCCTGGCAGATGAGCTTCGATAGAAAGGAGCGGGGGCTTCGTCCTCGCTCCTCTTTCCTGAACACGACTCGGCGGTAACCTTCGCTCCCTGGAATGGGCATCCATTCCAGCGCGGGAGCGACATGTCGGCAGGTTATAGTTCACCCACAAGGAAAGGAGGCTAAAGCCCCATCACCCTACCCGCTAGTCTCC
>JACDEQ010000145.1 GCA_013816225.1 Armatimonadota bacterium
GTCGGCCGGCCGTATGGACGGCGCGACATGTAGTACCCGCCGGAAACCATTCCGCCGGATCACGTTCAGCCGTACGCCCAACAGGAATCGGACAGGGCCGCTCAGAGTTGACCGCCGATTCCACCGCTAACGCCGAGAATTACAATGCGAGCACCGAAGGGGGACCAAGAAACGGCGTATTGACGACCATCGAGGACTTCGGTCGCGAACACAAAGATGCCTTCCGGTTCTTCGGCATTTACGATGAGTTCGGACTTGGTGTGATGATCAAGAAGCGCGACCGCTCGGCTGTCGAGCCATTCAACGAACTCGTACGCAAAGCGAAATCGGGTCATTCGATCGAAATCGGGAACGTAGAATAGCGAGCACAAAAGCATTCTTCCTAAAACGAATTCCGTGGCTATATGCACCATTAAAGAAGCTAGCCGGCCGACATCGGCCCCATTAACGTCCGAACCGCCCAAGGACTCCGTGAAGGGTCCCCCGGATAAGTTGGTAAGCCCCGGCTATGTCCGACGGGTGATAACGCAGCCACTCTCTGAACTTCGCCAGCAGCAAGCCTCGGCGGCTGGCTATAACGCCGGGAAACTCCTTTCCAAATCGCCGCTTTACGAACCAATAGTTGCGCGCAATGTAGTAAAGCCGGTTCGGGGGTTCCCAATCGAGCGCGATCGCGCCCCGTCGCGTCATCACCGTTAGGACCTTTCCCGGTCGGTGGGCAATGTGGGCGTCGATTAGCCGCACAACCCGATGGCCGGCGAGCCTGCACCTAAGGCAAAACTCGTGGTCTACCTCGTCGATGAAAAGCTCCTCGGTGAAACCGCCCATCTTCTTCCACACTTCCAAATTCAATAGATTGGCAGACGTCATCACGATTTCGAGATCGCGAACGGGGCCATCGCCTGGCTCGAGGGGATCCTGGAGGTTAAACCGCGGAGCGATGACCGCGGTATTCGCCTTGTCACCAAAGGCATTGAATGCGGCCAGATATCCGCTCCAATCTGCTGGCTCCAGCTCGGTGTCCTGATCGAGCGTGAGCAGCCATTTGTATCCAAGCTCCGAAGCTCGCTTGGCGCAGGCATTTAAGCCAGCGGCAACCCCCTTATTCTCGCCCATCGCCACCCACTCAAGGCCGTCGATCGGTTCCAATTGCGGTTCGGAGTTGTCGGCGACCACGACGACCGGAAACATTGCGGCCAGCCGCCGAACGCGCTCGATTTGTGCGGAGTCGGGCTTGTAGAGGACGACCGAAGCGGCAACATCCGAGCGAGCCATATACAAAACATACCTCGCGCATGTAAGCCCCGCAGTCCCGTCTTACTAAGACAAGTGCCAAAGCAGGTTCCGATCCTAATCGCCCTTGCAGTTGTCGGCATGTACTTTGCGATCATTTCGCACGGAACCGCAGTCGACGATGCGCACATCACCATGCGGGTCGTCCGAAACGCCCTCGAAGGGCGCGGACTCCGTTACAACGAGGGCGACATGGGAGTCCAGGTCGCAACTTCGCCCCTGAACCTCTTAGCGATGCTCACCGTGTCGTGGATTCTAAGACTCTTGGGGATACCAGCGGAAGCTGCCGCTCTTACCGCACCCGTCGTCATCCTTAGTCTTGCGCTCCCGGCCATGGGGATCGGCGCCTATCTTCTCATGCTCGGGGACAAGAGACAAAGCTTTCTCGCAGCAGCGGCTGCGACGTTCCTGATGGCGGTGCCTCTCGGCCGGGCAACCATCGGCCTCGAGACGATCCTTGGCGCTGCTCTGTGCTTCGCAGCCCTGCTCGCTTACCGGAAGCAGAAATGGAAAGCGATGAGTTGGCTTCTCGGCCTGGCATTTCTCGCGCGCCACGATGCCGCGATCCTGGCAGGAATACTGTTCCTCCTAACATGGCGGGAGACCAAGAAAGACCCGTCTGTGCGATTCCTGCCGCTGATCCTCGGCTTCATCATGGTCGCAGTGCCTTGGTTGATCTTTTCCGTCCTCTACTACGGTGTTACGACGCCGACGACGCTCGCGTCCAAGATGTCTCAAGGCGGCACGGTCTATTGGCCCGCGCCGTACTACGAGCTTTTCTGGCCGTGGATCAAGACGTACTTTCTGAACTCCGCGGTTCTCGCCGGATTGGTGGCTGTGCTGGCGCTCATCGGGGTCGTTCTTGGGCTACGAAGCCGGACCCGGGCATCCTCCGCGGTGCTCGTGTTCGTCCTTCACCAGGCTCTCATCTTCTTGGCGTACGTCTTGCTTCGCATGCCCGACTACTACTGGTACTTCGTGCCCTATGCGATCGCGATGGTGCTTTCCGCAGGGTGGTTATTGGCTAATTTCGGCGAGATCCGTCTACCGGCGAAGATCGCGGGCTGGGCCGCGGTGGCCGCGGTCCTGATCGCGGCGGCGTCGATGAGGGCGCTGCCGAGTTGGGGCGGAGGACCGCTGGAGTCGTACCGCGAAGTGGGTCGGTACATCGTCCAGCACCCGCCGCGAGTCGCCGCCGGCCTTATGGAGATCGGGATCATCGGCTTCTATGCGCCGGGAGTCCGCGTGTTCGACTTTGCCGGCGTCGCGTCGCTCGACCAGGCGAAGCGGGTATCCGAAAACCGCGCGCACGAATGGCTATCCGACCCGTCAGTGGCGGATGTTGTGGTGATACGAGGCGTGAAGCACCCGCTCGAGCCGGATATCGATAACCGATTCGAGCGGCTTTACCGGCACGAATGGGATTCACCCCCCTCACTATCCTTTCCGAAAGGTGTGCAGATCTGGCGGCTGAAGCCATAGCTCCGACTCTACAGTCCGCAGTCTAAGCTAGAACCCCGCGGTGAAGATAACTCTCATGATCTCTTCCGGCGTCGTGGTGCCGTTGAGAATCTTTAGTAGGCCGTCTTCGCGGAGCTCGTGCATGCCGTTGGCCTTCGCAGCGGCCTTGATGTCCCCCGGAGGGGCGCGGCGAACGATCAGTTCGGCGATCTCCGAGTTCATACGCATCAATTCGTAAACGCCTATTCGGCCGCGGAAGCCTGTGAACTTGCACTCCTCGCAACCCTTGCCGCGATAAAGGGTCACAGCAGCCTCGGGGTCTTCGACATTGAAGCCGAAGCGCCGCAGGTCCGACTGCTTCACTTCATACGGCTCCTTACAATTCGAACAGTTCTTTCGGCCGAGCCTCTGAGCGAGAACGCCGATAATGGTCGCAGAAATCAGGTACGGCTCGACGCCCATGTCGGTCATACGAACGACCGCGGAAGGCGAGTCGTTGGTGTGGAGCGTTGAAAGAACCAAGTGGCCCGTGAGCGACGCCTCGATCGCGATTTCGGCCGTTTCGAGGTCCCGCATCTCGCCGACCATGATGATGTCGGGGTCTTGGCGGAGGAAGTGCCGGAGAGCGTTGGCGAAGCTGAGGCCCGCCTTCCGGTTCACCTGGACCTGGGCGATGCCGTTCAGCTGGTATTCGATCGGGTCTTCGATCGTGATGATGTTCTTCTCGATGCTGTTCAGCTTGTGAAGAACGGAATACTGCGTGGTGGTCTTGCCGGCGCCCGTCGGCCCGGTGGAGAGGAACATGCCGTTTGGCTGGCGGGTTAGCTCTTCGATCTGCGACGCGACCTCTTCCGTGAAACCGAGCTTGTCCAGCCCCAAGAGGACACTGGTCTTGTCGAGAATACGCATAACGATCTTCTCGCCGGCAGGCGTGGGAATCGAACTAACACGCAGGTCGAAGTCTTTGCCGCCCTGCCGAATTTCGATACGGCCGTCTTGCGGAAGCCGGCGCTCGGCGATGTTCATCTCCGCCATGATCTTGTAGCGGCTGATAAGGGGGGCCTGCAGGTTCTTGGGAACCGTCATCGCTTCGTGCAGAACGCCGTCGACGCGATACCTCACGCGCACGCCGCGCTGCTGCGGCTCCACGTGGACGTCGGAGGCGCGGTCGGTGATAGCCTGTTGAATCAATGCGTTTGCAAGCCGAATGATCGGCGCCTGCTCGGCGACTTGGACGACGGCGGCGTCATCCTCTCCGACCTCTATGCCGCGTGCCGCTCCCGCTTCTGCAATCGCCTGGCTAATGTCTCCCCGGCTGCTTGCGGGGGCCGTCGCGGTAGCAGCGGGTGCTGCTGCTCCCGGGGCTGCTCCGGGTTCTGGCGCGCCGTTGCCGCCGCCGTAGTTGCGTCGGATCGCGTCTTCGATCGCGCCGGGAACGGCGCGGACCGGCTTAACCTTCAGACGCGAGACCATCTGGACGTCGTCGATGGCCTGGATGTTGTTCGGATTCGGCATGGCGAGGTACAGGTCGGTGCCCTCTTTGCGAACGGGAATGACCGAATGGTTACGCGCGATGCGCTCGGGGACCATGTTGAGCGCGCTCGAATCGATCTGGTAGCGGTCGAGGTCGACGAACGTGAGGCCCTCCTCCTGCGCCTTGGCCTCGATCATCTCTCGTTCGCCGACGTACCCGAGGTCGACGAGGACGCGCCCGATATCGGTGGATTTGGACTGAGATCGAACTTTCTCGGCTTCGTCGATCTGGTCCTTCTGAACGTAGCCTTTCTCCAGAAGATACTCGGCCAATGGTTTACGTGGCATCGCCATGCTTTAGAAACTCCTACATGCCTGCTGTTTTGTCTGCCAGCGGACGGAAGGAGCAAAGCTTACCCCTCCGTTGCTTACCTAACTGAATATGACGCCTCCGAAGGGGTTGAAAGTTCAATTCGAGCATTCCTCCTCCCCTTGAGAGAGAAGGTGGCCCAACGCCGGACGAACGTCCCAGCCAGTTGGTGATCCCCAGGTCAATATACTGATGAGAGTTGGTGCAATTTGCGCCAAAGGCTAGCAACCATGGCCAGAAACCGGGAGCGTACTCTGCAAGAATAATCGGCGTAAACGCCAAAATATAGTGCACGGCGATGAATAATTCTCGGGCATACTTGACTGTCGCCAGAAATCGGCGCGGCGAGAATGTCTATGCCCTGACAATTGCGATTAACGCAAAGAGGCAGTAGAAGAACTTAATGGAATCGGGCACCGGGTCGGATTGCCTCCACAGTGCGAAGATACCTCGCCGTACCCCAGCATGTCGGTCCAGGTTGACTCGAGGGGTTAGCCGCCGCCTTCGCTTTTGACTTCGTCCTCACGCACCTTCATGACGCCCTCGATAAGCGTCCCCGTCATCTTCTCTTTGCCCTCGGTGGTCGAGATGACCAGCTTTTGGGCGGTTAGGTCGTCGCCCGCGCTGTTCTTCATGCGAACGTCGTGGCCGCCTTCGCTGCTGAGAACGGTTAGAATTTCCTTTTCCTCCTCGTAGATCGCCTTCGGCCCGGTGATCTCGCGCCACGAGCCGGCGCGCATCTGCTGGCGCGCCTTGGGTGAGCCGGTTATGATCGCCTGCTTGCGGCCCTTCGCGTAGGTGTACTCCACCTTCTCGCACGTGACCACGACGGGGTACTTTCGTGCTGTCTTCCCGCTCCGAAGCTCCTCGTCGATTTCGCGCGGCCCTTGGACCGGCGGCTGCTTCAAGCCCTGTGGAAGGACCGGCTGCGCCGGCGGAACGGCCGACTGCGGCACGACGCCCTTCTGCCTTTCGGGCTTGACGAGCAGCCGCACGTCGCCGGTCGCCACCGCCCGCTTCTCTTTGCGAAAAACCACAACTTTCGGGGCGACGAGAATCGCCTCGGGGCCGTAATATTCACACGCTCCCTCCATGGTGATCGTGTCGGTCTCGCGGTTCCAAGTGAGCTTCTTGGTCCGCATAAGCGAGTCGCGGTCGGACGCCTCGGCATCGTGATACACCTGGATGTCCGGGTCGGCCGTGTACTCGACCTCGCGGCTTCGTATCTGAAG
>JACDEQ010000146.1 GCA_013816225.1 Armatimonadota bacterium
TTCCTCTCCTCTTTTGATAGGCCGACCGTCTTGGCCATCAGCTCCACGTTCCCGCGGGCAGTCAGGTGTGGAAAGATCCCACCCTCCTGGATGACGTATCCCATCTTCCTCCGCGCTTTCATCACCAGCGCGTGGCTGGAAAACAGGTTTGCTCCTTCGAACTCCACGGTGCCCTCGTCGGGCCAGATGAGGCCGTTCAGAATCCGCAAGAGCGTCGACTTGCCGCACCCGCTCGGCCCGATGAGAACCGTGATGGTGCCCGCCGGAACGGACAGGCCGATCGGCCCCAGCGTGAAACCGGAAAGCAGCCGCTTTACGACGTTGGTGAGTTCAAGCATCCGCCGCGAGCCTCATTCCTAAAAGACCTTGGCGGTAAGTCGGCACGTACCAATTCCGAAAAGTGCAGCGCAGAATCTCGGCTTGTGACGCCCACGATCCCCCTCGGAGCACGCGATGCCCGCCGTCCATGTGCTCGAAGGAATAGCCGTCGTAGGGATATGGGACGAACCCGGAATAAGGCGCGAACGGGGTCGAAGTCCACTCCCACACCTGGCCCGCCATGTCGTGTATTCCGTCCGGTGTGGCCCCTGCAGGGTGCCCTCCCG
Source organism: Armatimonadota bacterium (assembly GCA_013816225.1). GTDB lineage: Bacteria > Armatimonadota > Fimbriimonadia > Fimbriimonadales > ATM1 > JACDEQ01. Next base: position 606 of record JACDEQ010000146.1, read on the forward strand.
CGCTACTAACTCCCCACTTCGATAAGCCAAAGTTTGCCCGTTCTTGCGTCGGCTCCTCGTCTCCCCAAGGATAGCGCCTCTGGCCGCCCGATGCCGCGAACTCCCATTCGGCCTCCGTTGGCAAGCGCATGCCTTTCCATCGAGCGAATGCATCGGCCTCGAACCAACTCAGGCTCGCCACCGGCTCGTGCGGCGCGATCATCCGAAAGCCCACAGGTGACCGGTATGCCCGACTACCACTCAGTTGCTCCCAATACTCCGGGGCCTCCGCCCCTTCGCTCTCGCGCCAAGACCATCCTTCGGGAGTCCACAGCTCGGGCCGGCTGTAGCCGCCTCCGTCCATAAACTCCATGTAATCCGCCACGGTCACGGGGTACTTACCGAGCAGGAACGGTCCCACGGCCAACTCGTGCTGCATTTTCTCGTTATCGTAGGCATGCAAGGCGTCCGTTCCCATGCGAAACGTTCCGCCCGTTAAGCGCACCATTTCAAAGGCGATCGCGCGGCCTTGCGCTGAGCGAACCTTGCTGCCGGCGGGCCGCATAAGCTGGAGGAGTTCCACGATCGTCTCCTGGTGCTGATGCTCGTGCTGGAGAGCAAACCGGAAGCAATAATCGTTCTCGCACAGCGGGCCCGAGCCCCCGGCCGCAAGGCACGCCAGAACTCGTGACCGAATCCCTGCAAGCCAATCGAGAGTCTCCTCGCGGCTTGGCAGATTCACCCGGTTGCCCTTCGGGTTTTCGGGAACGTTCGCGAAGATAAAAGATAAATCGGGACACTCCGGCTTCAAACCGAAAGCCCGTTCGAGAATCCAATACTCCTCGACCATCCCCACGTGCCCCAGGTGCCAACCGAGAGGGCTATAGAAGGGGTGCACTGACCTTGTCAGGCTCTCTTCCGGCGCCATCGCCGCCAGTTCGGTCGTCCGCGCACGCGTTTGCCGCATCCGTTCGGCAAGGGTCATCCGCCGTTCGCCAGCCTGAGCAGGTGCACGTCGAACCATTCATTTTTGTTCGTCCAAGACCGATCGACCCGCAGGTCGACCGAGGCGGCAAGAGCCGCGAACTGGGGCCGCGAGTACTTCGCGCACTCCTCTGTTTGAATGGATTCGCCTTGCTTGAATCCGAAACTCCTCCCTAAAACGTCCACGGTCTGCTTCCCCGCGCTCACCAAGTGCATCTCGATTCTGCCCTTCTCGGGTCTGAATCGAGCGCGGTGGACGAACATTTCGATATCGAAATTGCCCCCGAGCTCGCGATTGATTCGCGCGAGAATATTCCTATTGAAGGCCTCGGTGATGCCGTTTTCGTCGTTGTAAGCCGCCTCGATGATCGCCGGATCCTTGAGCCGATCTATACCCACGAGGAGGGCGTCGTCCGAGTCCATAATCGAGCTGAGACGGCACAGAAGGTCGCCGGCTTCGCCAGGAGAGGAATTGCCGATATTCGAGCCCATAAAAAGGAAGAGCCGCGGCCCATCGCTTGCCGGCAAGAGATCGAAGGCGTCACCGTATTCCGCGGCGATGGCATCCATTTCCAGATTGGGATAGTCGGCCAGGAGGGCCTTAGCCGAGTCCTCCAGATACTCCTGAGAAATATCCACATTGGTGAAATGCAACCGGCTTTGACGTCGCAGGATGGCATCGATAAGTAGCCGTGTCTTGATGGAGTTGCCCCCGCCAAGTTCAACTACCGATAAACCTTCGCCCATCTCGCCCACGATTTCGTCTGCGCTCTCGGCTAAGATTTCACGCTCGGTACGGGTGAGGTAGTAGCTCGGCTCCTGAGAAATCTTCTCGAAGAGCCGCGAGCCTTCGAGGTCGTAGAAAAATCGGCACGGCAACGTCTTCGGCGCCCTATCCAGGCCCGCAATCACTGCTTCGGCGAACCTTTCTTCGCCATTCGTGACGATAACCCGCAGCCGATCCACCTGTTGCTCCATAAGCTCGTCCTTACTACGTTCGTCCGCGCAAAGGGCATTCCCTTCGCCGCGAAGGGTTTTACTGGTTCAGGCCGCTTCGGGTGTTTACGAAGATGTCGCGAACGCCGTTCGTGTCGTTAGGCACGAGCCCTGTGAAATCTGACCAAAACACCACAAAAACTCCGTCCCTGCTGATGTTCGGTCTTACGCCACCGGTCAGCTCGAGTTCTTGCACGCCGCCGTTCTTGACCGAAGCAATGAAGTTTCGCCCGGAGTTCCGGTCGTGGAGGAAAACGTCGCCACGATTGTTCTCGTCCCTCGAAACCAGGTTCGTTGCGCTGGAAGAAAAGACGACGTATCGCCCACTACCGCTGATGTCGACATCGTTGCTAAAGCCGTTTGCCTCGACACCACCGAACGTGTTGACGCGGGTGGTCGAGCCTGCGGTCGCGTCGCGAACGATGATGTCCGGCAAACCGTTCGTGTCTCCGGGCACCATATCGGTTGCCTCACATTCGAACACGACTACTTGCCCATTATCGTTGATTGCGCATTCGCGACAATCGCCGTTTCCTTGAGCGCCGCTCTGATTCAGCGACATGCAGGTCGTCTTGCCCGACGTTCGATCCTTCACGAAGATGTCATACGCGAAGTTAGTGTCGGGGGTGAACAAATTGTTCGCGCCTGACACGAAAGCGACGAACCTGCCGTCGGCGCTGATATCCGAAAACGCGCTGTGGAAGTTGGCCTGGATTCCCGCCGTGGACGTTGAAACGAGCGTGGTCGTTCCGAGCTGTCGATCCCGCACGAAGACATCGTGAACTTCGTTAGAGTCGCCTGTAACGAGGTTGCTCGCCAAGGACGTGAAGGTGACAAAGCGCCCGGCACCATCGATAGCGGGGAAATAGCTGGCGCCGTTGCCTCTGGTCTCGGCGGAGGACACCGAGACGATTTCCGTGGTGCCGTTTTGCACGTCGCGCACGAAGACGTCGTCTTCGCCATTAATATCCCCCAAAACGAGATTGTTCGCAGGGCTATGGAAGGCCACGAAACGCCCGTCTCCGCTGATCGCCGCTGAGGTGCAGTGCGCAGTCGGCGGGCTGCCGTTAGCGGTTAGCGAAGCGCGGACCGTCGTATTCGTCTGGCGATCGTGTCGATACACGTCGAAGAAGTCGGAGCTGTCTGCCGGCGCTAGGTTCGTCGCCTTGGTTTGAAATACCACGAAACGTCCATCTGCGCTGATGGCCGAGTACTCGCTGTGCCCGTTGCTCTGGCCGCCGCCCGTCGTGACGGAAACGCGCGTCGTCGTGATGACGCCACAGCCTGCTGAACTAAGAATGCAAATGCCGACCGCTGCGCGAACGATATCCATGATGCCTCCTTCCTCCGGCTAAACCCGGTAGTTCATAGTACACGAGCAATTCTGCCTGGCGAAGCGGCGGTAGGGCTTTTGGCCCACTTATGGACCAGTTTGTGTTCGAATATCGACAAGGCTGAGGCGTCGTAAAACGGCAAATGGCCGTTGAGAAAGCTGGCGTCAGTCTTCCTCAGGCGCTTCATTTCCGAAATTCTCCAGCCTTTGGTCCCAATGAGGAGAAACGGTTCTATCGCCGGCCCTCTTGATGTCGACACCGACAGGTTCGAGGTGAAATCATGTGCGCGTGCCGCCCCGGGCCAATATTCCGTTCGGTATCCGCGCACCAGGCGTCCTTGGCCTCTTGAATCTGAAACACGATCCGTGAATTCGCTGGAGAACTCCGGGATTGCACGTATCCTGCCGACTTGACCTCTATTCTCTTCCCCTTATAAACGAAGTCCCATGCGCCCACTCTTGGCGAACCGTGCCCAGACAGTCCAGTCCCTTGCCTACGATGAATTCGGCGAGCAATGGGCGTACGGTAATGCAGCGTAAATCGGAATAAGCCAGGCCAAAAAGCGATCAAGGGATGCTCCACCTGAATAATTTACTGCCATGTGCTCGAGCAACACGTTCAGTCGAGGCTAGTGCGGTACAATTTGCGCCGAGCCGTGGGGGTATAGCTCAGCTGGGAGAGCGCTTCAATGGCATTGAAGAGGCCGTCGGTTCGAATCCGTCTACCTCCACCAGGCCTCGACCGACGACTGGCGACGAAGCCCATCTTGCGCCGCTACTTCGGCTTGTCACCGAGGACGGTCTTCCCGCCAGATCCCTTCTTGGCGTTTGCCCCAGGTATCGGCGGGAGAATCTTGTCCCTTTCCGCGTCGGTCTGGAGCGCAGCAGGATCGGGTTTCTGGTGGCCGCCGGCAGTCGGTGCGGCTGCGTCGGGATCGCGGGTCAGAACATAGCCCAGGACACCCAAACCGACAAGTCCGGCCAGGATCGGCACGAGCCAGTTCGTACCGCCCGGTGCCGGTGGGATAGTATCGACAACGTAATCATCCCTTACCGCGGCCACCATCGGCGACTCGTTCTCGCTGTCGAGTCCGAGAAGTGAGCCAACACCTGCGGGAAGCGCAGCCACGATCGAATTTCGGTTATCGTCGAGCATCGAAGTCAAACCGGGAAGAGGCATTCCTTCGTTCTGTACTCGGTTGCCGAAGAACTTCATGACCAGGGCACCGACGAGCGACAGTATCCCGCCCGTAGAGGCCTTCTTGATCCCTGAGGACTTAGCCAATATTCCGCTTACCGCGCCGGACTTGTCGCCGAAAACTGCCTTTAAGAAGCCGCTCGAAGTCTTTGCCTGCTGAGCCTCGTCGCCTGACATGACGGCAGGGCTCTTGAACATCTCGAAAATCCCGAGCAAGTCGGCCCCGCCAGACCTGCCCACCAACCCGCCGAGAACGGCCGGGATGGCGCCGTCGAACGCCTTGGATACTCCACCTTCGGGCTCGGCAAATGCCGAAGACGCCTCGCCCACCATGTCCGGCGTTAACATTCGCTTCAAAGTCTCGATCAAGTTCAACTTCGTCCTCCGATTAGGGCCGCGTGCCGGCGCCATAAGTTGAAACGGTACCCCGAAGTCGCATAATGCGAGTGTTATCCAGGCGGTAAAAGTCCCTTAATCTTTTCTTAACAGTGGATAATCAGCATGAGGTCGATGAGAAGTCTATTATTCTCGACAGTTCTAGTTTCTGTTGCGTTGATTGCGCTTGCCGGCTGCTCGAAGTCCGGCGATAACGAAGGCGATGGGCCGTCTGGCACCGCGCTAAGCGGCAAGATCGTCGCTGACGGATCGAGCACCGTCTTTCCGATAACCGAAGC
>JACDEQ010000147.1:0-3077 GCA_013816225.1 Armatimonadota bacterium
CTTCGCCAGCTCCGGAACTGTCGCATCCTCGCGCAGCGCCTCTAGCGCAATTTTCGCCTTGAACGCCGCATCAAACTTCTTGCGTGACTTCGTCATTTCTCGCTCCATCGGTTGCGACAGAGCAGGACGTTTCACACCTTAACCAATGGTCCTAATTCAGGGGGCCAGCTCATACAGCAGCGAAAATTGCACTGATTATGTAAATCAGGCAGCGAGCGTCAATGGTGTTGACAGAGATCGCGACCGGTATTGTGGGCGCTCCGATCACGGAACTGGGATCGTTGGACGGCACATCCTGCACTAATAGCTGCGATTTGATCGGACAGTTGGTGTCATAGGGCCGAAGCGAGAGCCGGGGCCAGGCGCGGATTGGTCAGGGTTGCGAAGAGGCCGGCCTTGGCACCTTGTGAAGGTCACCACTAATGGCCAAGGACCAAAAGATCATCGAGATTGGTTTGCTCGAACTTGCAAGCAGCTTGGCAACGTCAGCGAGGCCTGCAAAATGCTCGGCTGTTCCCATGACAGCTTCTACCGGTTCAAGGAGCTTTGTGACAAAGGCGGCGAGCTGGCGCTGCAAGAAATTTCCCGGAACAGCCGATCCTCGCGAACCGGGCCGCGCCGGAGATCGAGGCAGGGATCGTTGCCTTCTCGCTTGGCCGGCCGTCGGCCAGATCCGCGGCGCCAATGAGATGAGGAAGCTTGGCTTTTCGATCTCACCGGCCCGCGTGCGCGGCGTCGGGCTGCGGCATGAGCTTGAAACAATGAAGAAGAGGCTCAAGGCCCGGGAAGCGAAGGTCGCGCAGGAGGGTCTGATTTTGACCGCGGCGCAGGCCATCGCCCTGGGAAAACGGAAAAGGGGGCTCACGGCGAGTTCGAAGGCGAGTGCCGCGGCTATTGCGGCGCCCAGGATATTTGCTACGTCGGCACTATGAAAGCTTCGGCCGCATCTATCAGCAGATTTTCGTGATACCTATTCGAAGGTGACCTTCTCAGACTTTCTTGACATTTCTGGAGAAATCCCACTCCGTGTGCCGCTCGGTCGAAGCTGAGACAACATTGTCCACCTACCTACGAATTAATCCAATCTATCCAAGGTTAGCTTCTTTGCGCCCGTGCTCCCGTTCATCCGGAAAGCTCTCCGAATCCACCGGGAACGGCGATTCGTCCGGGCGCACTGTCGCTTGTGAAGTTATGAGCCTCCAATCGGACGGCCCTATTGCATAAGCGAGGCAATGAGAATACATTCACAGCCTGAGAAACGGCTCACCGATTTCGTGTGTCGCTAGGAGCGCTGAGTGGGGGCTTATCGCCAATCGCGATGCGGCGTTTCTTGCCGCCTGAGGATGGGGTGGCCAATCCTTTTCGGCCAGCAGCGACCCGGCCTGGGAGGGCGGCCTTTCGTGCTGTTGAAGTTCCGCACCATGACCGATGCGTACGCCGATAGAAAGCTCAAGCCGGACTTCAAGCGCATGACGCGGCTCGGTCGCCTGCTCCGGAAGGCCAGACTCGATGACCTACAAACGCATCTATCTCTCGCCGCCCCACATGAGCGGAGAGGAATTGACCATGGTAAAGGAGGCGTTAGCGTCGAACTGGATTGCTCCGCTTGGGCCGCATGTGGATGCGTTTGAAAAGGAGGTGGCGGAATTCGTCGGGGTCCGGCATGCGGCTGCGCTCTCGTCGGGGACGGCGGCGATTCATCTCGGGCTGCGACTGCTCGGCTTGAAGCCTGGCGAAGAAGTGCTCTGCCCGACGTTCACCTTCAGCGCGAGCGCGAATCCAATTCTCTACGAGGGCGGCAAGCCGGTCTTCATTGATTCGGAATCCGCGAGCTGGAACATGGACCCCTCCCTGCTGCGCGATGAACTCGATGCATGCGCAGCCCGACGGCGCCTGCCGAGCGCGGCGATCGTGGTGGACCTCTATGGCCAGTGCGCCGATTACGATCCGATTTTGGAAGCGTGCGGACGATACGGGGTGCCGGTGATTCAGGACTCCGCCGAAGCGATCGGGGCAACTTACAAGGCGCGGATGGCGGGTGCCCAAGGGCGACTCGGCGCATTCTCCTTCAACGGCAACAAAATCATCACCACATCGGGCGGTGGCATGCTGGTATCCGACGAGGAGGAACTCATTGAGCGTGCGCGCTTTCTCGCGACTCAGGCACGCGATCCTGCACCTCACTACCAGCACTCGACGGTCGGTTTCAATTATCGCATGAGCAACGTCCTTGCCGGCATCGGCAGGGCGCAACTTCGGGCCCTGCCGGAGCGCATTGCGGCACGACGGCGGAACTTTGAAGCCTACCGCGCCGCGCTTGGCGCCGTGCAGGGAATTGAATTCATGCCGCTTGCATCACACGGAGAGGGAAACTTCTGGCTGACGTGCATCACTATCGATCCGGCGCGCTTCGGCGCTTCGCGAGAAGATGTGCGTCTTGCTTTGCAGGCGCACAAAATCGAGTCGCGCCCGGTCTGGAAGCCGCTCCACCTCCAGCCGGTCTTTGCCGGAAGCCGGATGCGAGGCGGGGACTTCGCAGCATCGGTATTTGCGCTCGGCCTCTGCCTACCGAGCGGTTCGAGCCTTTCGAGCGCTGACCTAGAACGCATTTGCGAGCTGATACTTGCCACACCGCACAGCTCCGGGGGCAGGTACTGATACGATTCATTCTCCACTCGATCCTCGGGATCGTTGTGCGAACGCACGCAATCTGCGTAAGCTGGCGCTTCCTTATGCGTTTTTGGTCAACCTGTGCATCACGCTGGCGTATCTGCTACGATTTGATTTCACCCTGCCGGCCTGGATGTGCAACAAGTTATTCACCTCTGTTCTGCCGTGGTCTGGTGCACCTGCTCTGGATTTTTGCGTTGGGCAGTTTGGCGGTTGCTCAGCTATTTCGGACCTGAAGCGGCTCATGCTTGCGTGCGTTTCTGCGGTGGCTTTGTTGTATTTTACACCTCACCCTGGGAATCGATTTCGCGCCACCGTGGCGTGCTCCTCATGCACCATTTTCTTAGCGTGGTAGCGCTCAGGTCCCTACGACCTCTCATTCAGGAACCTGCGCCGGATTGCGAACG
>JACDEQ010000147.1:3087-5739 GCA_013816225.1 Armatimonadota bacterium
GGATAACGCCAAGCCAATGCGCGAAAAATGGGCCGAACCCTGCGAAGAAACCAAGTAGGAATTGTGAGACGTGCTCATGTTTCAGGCATGACAGGAAAGGTGGGGGAGACGATATGCCTGTGAGCCACACACGGCCGAAATCCTCAGCACGTGCCATGTGATTATGCGTCTGCTCCTCGTCATGCCGAATGTTGTCAGCTACGAGGCATTTCTCGGCGAACTCGGCGACGCGTTGTGCGCGGACGGCACCGAAGTCCATCTCGCATGCTCGCCGGTGAACTTTGCGAGTTCTCACGCCAACCGGTTGGAGCCGTTTGCAACTCAGAAGCCCGGACGACCCACGATTCACCCGATTGCGTTCGTGCGGGGCATGAATCCCGTCGCTCACGTGCGCGCGGCTCGACGGCTTCGCGCACTCGTCGATCGGCTCAGGCCAGATGTGGTCCATGCGCACTTCGACGCCGCGATTTTCACCACCGCCTTGGCGCGCACGTCGAACTGGCGTGCGACCATTGCGACGTTTCACGGCCTGTCATTTCCAATTTTGAATGGCTGGCGCAGAATGGCGATTCGCACGGCCACCGCGTGGGCAGTGCGGCGTTTCGATACGGTGTGGGTTTTGAATTCCGAGAATCGTGATCTCCTCCGGGCGGCGGCACCCGGTTCGGACATCCGGAGTTTCCAAAGCGCAGGTGTCGGCTGCGACATTGCTCGTTTCGTGGCGCCGTCCAAGGCAGATCGTGATGCGAGTCGCGCGAAACTCGGCTTCTCTTCCGACGACTGCGTCTTTGCGTACGTCGGTCGGCTCGTCGTGGCGAAGGGTTTTGCGCTGACGGTGGAGGCGTTTCTTCAGTTCGCCAGAAATGAACCGAAAGCACGGCTGCTGGTCGTGGGTAGCAGCGATCCGCTGCACCCGACCGGTCTCACGAGCGAAGAAGAAGGCATGGTGAAGGCGTCGTCTCAGATCGCCGCGGTGGGTCATTGTGACGATCTTGAGAGATATCTCGCGGCCACGGATGTGATGGTCCTACCTAGCTTTCGCGAAGGAATGCCAGTCGGCCTCATGGAAGCGCTTGCGATGGGCGTGCCCGTTTTGACGCGGGATGTGTGCGGCTGCCGTGACGTCGTGCGCAACGGCATCGACGGAATCGTGCTGCGTGATTGCAGTGTCAAGAACCTTGCCGAGGCGATGAAGCAGTTGGCCGAGTCGCAGGACATGCGCCGGCGGATGTCGGATCGCGCAGTGGCCGACCGGGATCGTTTCAGTCGACGGCATTTCGTGCGGGAGCAGCAGGAGATTTATAGGGCCTGTCAATGGCAAGGGCAGGCGAAATCGTCGGGTGCATGCCACTAGACTAGAAGCCGGCTTCAACGATGGCGTTCGCGCACGTGGCAGGTACGACCGGGACCCGAAAGGGAAGAGGGCGGCTTCGTCAGTCGACGCCAGCAAGGAAAAAATGCGACGGGATTGATTTCGTAAAAATGTAACCTCTCTGGCAAATTATCGTTGCGCGAACCGCCGGTCTTGGTAGACGCACCCACTGCTTTCCCTTCGCCGGGGCCCATCCACCTCGCCCAATCGCCGCCCTGCCCCTGCTCGCGCCGACTCGGACGGGAAGCCGCGTCCCGATGCGGCACGGTTCGCGCGGTTTGGCCCATTTCTTCGCAGCACAAGCGTGGGACGAACTGCTCGAACGCTGGAACATCCGCTGAGCAGATGCGCCGGAGCAAGACGTGCCACCCGGAATCACGGGCTGGGCGCAGACCAATGGCCGCAACGCGCTGACCTGGCCAAAAAAGTTCAAGTTTGATGTGTGGTATGTCGATCCCCAGTCGCTGCGGCTCGATATGAAGATCCTGTGGCTTACGGTCTGGAAGGCTGGAAGTAGATCAAGCGGGAGGACATCAACCAGCCGGGGCGCGGCGACTCCAGCACCCTTTCTCGGCGACGAGGAATCCGGAACAGACATCGCATGGGAACAGCAACCGTCCCCGTCACTGACTATTTTGACACCGTCCCGCCGGTGTTCGTAAGAGCCGGCTGGAAGTTGGCGATTCCCTGCCGGCTGTTTGCGACGGATCGCCACCATAACCTTCCCCCTGATTTTGTTGACACCGGATCAAGCGGCTTGGCGCTCTGCCTGTTCGGGGGTGATATACCCGAGGGCGGAATGCAGCCGCTGACGATTGTAATATCCTTAGATGTATACGAACAGGTCATGCCGGGCTGCATCCCGGGATGGATAACAAACTTGGTGCACGAGTTCGGTTTTGATCGTGCCAAAGCAGCTTTCCATCGGGGCACAGTCCCAGCAATTTCCTTTCCGGCTCATGGATTGGATCATCCCGGCTGCCTCGAGGACCTGCGGTAATCATCGGCAGCATAGTGACTGCCGCGATCGGAGTGGTGTGGCCAGGTCAGGGCCACGATGGTCAGTTCGGTGCCGTCGCGGGAGTGGTTGGAATTTGAAGGTGGCGTAATCTCCGCGTTGTTTCAACCAACCGAATCGGCGTTGTCGCGCCGAGGGAGATCACGCCATGAAAACGGATATCACAAAAGCGACGGCGGAAGCGGCCGAAGGAGCACTTTTCGCCAGGAGTTCACTCCAGAACCCTTTTACCAAGGACTGAGCGAGTCGACGTTGCGCCAAA
>JACDEQ010000148.1 GCA_013816225.1 Armatimonadota bacterium
GTTACGTGCTACTCATCGACGTGTTTGCGCTCTTCTGGCCCCGGCTCGAAGCCAAGTGGTTCGGCGACATCGCCGAAGAAGAGGTCAGCGAGGACGACTGGGTACCGGGGCAGACGACGATCCCGTTCTGTCCATACCTCGCGTTTGGCGCGATTTTGGTGGCAATGTTCGGATCGCACTTCTCCGGATGGCTCAATTCGTACTGGGAGTGGGCGATGAAGCGTTGAGTCGCGTCATCAAGCGCCGCCCACGACTAAGACTGCGCCGAGCATTTGCAAGGGCAGTGGCACTTCGCCCAAGAACATCCAGGCAATGGCGAGTCCGACCAGCGGAATCAAGCAACTGTACACCGTTGCCCGGCTTGGACCAACCCGTGCGACGCCGGTGTTGTAAAGGAAACTCGCGAGTATCAGCGAGAAGAGAGAAGCATAGGCGAGGCCGACGTAAGCTAGCGGCGGGACCGACGCCCAGTCGACGCCTATCGATTGGGCAAGCCGATCGCCACGAGGCCGGGCGTGCCCATGGCCGTGGTAATCGTGGTCACCCGAAGTGGCGAAACGGAGGGATGGCCCGCCTGAGGCCCAAAGCTATATGCTGCCCAGCAGAAGACTGCTTCACCGTAAGCAGATCACGGAGGGGGGGTCCCGCCCCCGAATCCGATCCCGTGAGCGGCAATGACAAACACGACTCCGGCGAGGCCGACGCCGATACGCAGAGCCGTGAGGCGCGAAACTGGTTGTATTTTGAAGAACCAAGCGAGCAGAGCAACGATGCCCAGGAGCGACCCGATGATTACGGCGCTGTTTGTGGCCGTGGTGTTGTGGAGGCCCAAGCTAAACCCGGGCTGGTAGATAGTATTGCCGATAAATCCGATGAGGGCGAGCGTTTTGAATTCTTTTGGTGGCGTTTTGACTCTCGGCTCTAATAGGCGAAGAAGGGACGATGAGCATGATGCTCGCGAGGGCAAAGCGTTCGGCCGGGAAAGCGAGGGTCGGGATTTCGCCGAGAACCGCCTTGGTGATGCTGAAAACTGGCGCCCCAGATTAGGACGACGCCGACGAGCCCGATTTCGGCGGAAAGCCGCTTGCGGATTCCGCCGGTCCGGTAGTCGTCATTGGTTGTGGAGTCTACCGGACGGCTTACTTCGGCCAGGGGTTCCGCGATGGGGATCAGAAATCGGATTATAATGCGCTTGCGGAACATTGGCCGGTCTTCCCACCGTCATACGCATGTTTCCGGAGGACTAATGAAGCGTAAAGGTTTTACGATGATCGAGTTGCTGGTCGTTATTGCGGTGATCGGCATTCTTGCGGCGATTCTGTTTCCCGTTTTCAACAGAGCGAAGATGCAGGCCAAAAAGGACTCCGACATCGTGAACATGAAGTCGATCCTCCAGGCGCTCAAGCTGTACCAAAACGACGCAGGCGGGTATCCACCGCTTCTGCTTCAGGTCGCCGAATACAACGGCACGTTGAAATTGAACGTCGATCAGGTCCGGCGAGGCTTTTTGTACAAGCAGCGGATCAAGGACGTCACCGTTTTTGCGAGCTCAATTTCAGAAGCCAAGAAGGACGAGACCGTGCAGGCTTGCTGGCCGAGCAAGGACCCGCGGGCGGGTGGCGATCCTGCGGAGACGCAGTTCAAGGGCCCGAGCGACCTCGTCATCTACACCGACATCAGCTACAACTTCAACCCGGGGCCCCTGAACGGCCAGAACCCGAATTCGCCGGCCGAATTTTATGCCTACGACAATTATGATCTTGCGCCCACGCTAAATCCTGGCTGCGTCTCGCCTTCAAAGCACGAGCTGCGCTACTCGCTCTTCTGGACGGAGATGGGACAGGCGGGCGGCGGCCCGACGGATAACAACCGCCAACTCGGCTATAGGGACCCGAAGGACGACACGATCGTCACTTGGAACACGTTCTTCCAGCCGACGGCCGGATCGCCGAAACTGCCGAATCATGAACGCGGAACAATAGTGCTCTATCTCAGCGGCACTGCGAAGCTTGAGGACGGCAAGAACATCTTCGACCGGTCTTGGCGGTTCGGCCAATAAGCAAGCACAAACGAGTCTGGCGAGAGGGAACAATGGTGGATTGACCCTCGTCCAATGTACATCTACCCGGAGAAACCATGAAACGAAGAGGATTTACCCTGATCGAGCTACTCGTGGTCATTGCCATCATCGGCATCCTTGCAGCCATACTTTTCCCAGTTTTCGGAGCGGCGAGGCGATCCGCCAAGATTCGAGCCGATTCTTCAAACATGGCTTCAATCTATCAAGCGCTCAAGCTTTACCGGGAGGATCAGGGTGGCTATCCGCCGCTTTTACACCAAGTGGTCGAATACAACGGCAACACGATGCGCAAGGTCGACGAGGTTCGCCGCGCATACCTTTATCGCGGACGCGTCAAGGACATCAACACGATGACGAGTGTCCTTGCTGAGGCGGAGAAGGACGAGGAAGTCAACGCGGTTTGGCCCACTCGCGATGAGAGTAACGCCGGCAACCCCGGCGACCATCAGTTCGCGCCGTTCGGCACCCCAGTTACCTACCAGCACCTCGGCATCGACCCGACCTTCTTGAACGGCGACGCATTCACCGATCCTGCTCGCTTCTATGCGTGGGACATCTACGATGTTGCGCCGGTTCGTAACCCGAATGACCCAAATCAGACTCTGTACGAGCTGCGCTATATCTTGTTTTGGACCGAGCTCGGCCAGGCGGGCGGCGGTCCGAACGACAGCCCGCGTCAGCTCGGATACAACGACCCCCGGGAAGACACGATCATCACCTGGAACACGTTCTTCAGAAGTTACGACAGCAACACAGCAATTCCGAGACGAAGGAACGACACGTACGTGCTCTACCTGAACGGATCGGTCGACAACGTGGACTCACGAGACTTATTCGAGCGTTCGTGGCGCTTCGGCCAGCAATAGAATCTCAAAGACAATTTTCATGAGACGTCGCAAAGGCTTTAGCTTAATCGAGATCCTCGTTGTTCTCGTCGTGCTGCTTGTCGGAATACTTTCCGTCATCCGGATCTTTCCGCTGGGCTTCGCAGCGCTCTCCAACACGCGCGACTATACGATGGCGCAGGTGCTGGCACGGGGAGAGATCGATAAACTAGCGAGCCGCGCGCAAGACCTTCCGCAGCAAATATTGCCGGTTCGGTACGTGTACGTGAACAGCGGCGGGTGGCAGCTCGTGATCCAGGCGTCGCCCGACACCGATCCTCGAGACCTTGGCCCGGGTGGCGAACTGCACGAAGACGGCAACGCTTTCATTCCGGATCCCGGCGGTAGCGGCGGGACCCTGATTCCGTGGCGCTACTACAACGACGCAAACCGCGTACGCCGCATCATCGGCGAGGGCGGGACGATTCCTGCTCCCCGGCCCGTCGGAACGGAGTTCGGTGGGCTTCGCATTCTGAACTTCGCCCCGATTGTCGACGATATCAATCTGCTTCTGGTTTACAGCGCGGATATGGAAGGCGAAGGCGAGTCTGGTACGACATCCGGCCAGGTGATGGAGAACCCCGATCCCTGGGAGTTTCGTCACGACGATGAAATGGGCCAGGTGTGGCTGCCGGGATTCCCGGGCCGGCCGGTTAGCTATAAGCTCAATTTTAGCTACTGGATCAACAACGGCGGGCAGCTTCGGAAGATCGACATTATCGACCTCGTTGTGACGGTTACCCCGACTCCGGCAGGGGGCAATCCTCGAGAAAGGCTTTATAACGCCGCCACGAACGAGGTCGCTCCATTCGACCTTAGGCTGCTTGCCGGCGGTGGCGCCAACTGGGCCGGAGTGGTTCCGGACAGCGTTTCTGCGAACAGGCTCTTCGATCGCCTGACGACCGCTTCGATCTTCAACCCCGACTATCCGTACGAGTACAAAGTGCTGAACGGAAACCTCGGCGGCGTGTTGTTCAACCCGCTCGCATACAATTTCAGGGAGCGGCGGGGCCGGCCGAGGGACAGCCGGCCGCTCACGGCTCAGGTCAACTACGACGTTTACAACTGGCACATCATCAGCGACGACTTCCGAGCCGATCGGGCCAGAAGCCCTATTCACAAACTGAGCCTACAGCGCATCAAAGCGGCGGGAGACATTCTGAACGACAGACGGCGCTACGACGGCCTCGGCTTCCCGGTGCCGCTCGGCGGCGGGCAGTTCGATACCCAGCGCGCGGTCGTCGTGCTCGACCTCGACAGCGGCGGAATTGTTTCACCCCAGGCGGACCCCAATAACCCTGCGGCTGGCCTCAGCTACAAAGTGGACTATCTGCGCGGCGTGATCGCGATGGGAGCCGATTCGCTTCCCGGCCCCGGCAGCCCTGAAGACCTCGCTCAGAGCATCACAATCATCATGCCGGATGCCAACCAAACGGTCGTTACGAATGTTCAGCCGAGCGGACGCAACTTCCGCGTCTTCTACGAAGCCGACAACGATTGGGCGGTTCAAGTTTTCAAGGCGCCCCAGAACATCAACGTTATCAGCGCATTGCCGTTAGGGATCGCGCAGGCTTACGTTGGAAACTCGATACCCGGCATCGGGCTGGCTACGCGCATATATTTCCCGCTTGCAGACAACGGCACCAAGGTGTCCATTCGCGAGGTTTGGTACCGCGACACGAACGGCAACCTTAAGGCGCTCCGCGATCACGACTTCCTGCTCAGGCTGAGACCTCTCGACTCGGCCGGCCAGCCGCTGCCCTCGATTGACATTCGAGAGATCGATCCGCAAGCGTCGGCGTTCGACTTCCAGACCTATGGCTACGCCGTACGTGGCATCGGTGGGAGCTCGCTGCGCGCACGGGTGATTTGGAACACGGCGGACAAGGAAGACGTCCGAGGTGATAGCCTCACGCAGATTCAGGAAAGGATGGATCTCCACGACGTCTGGACCCGGCAGTGGCGCAAAGTCGAAGTCGAGAGTTTTCTGACTAGGCGAGACAAGAACTAACCATGAGACGAGCGTTTACCCTTATCGAGATGATCGTAGTGATGGCGATAACCGCCATCCTTATCACGCTCATCGGCATTCCCCTGGTGCAGGGTTTGAATCTCACGCGCGCCTCTCAGGCGTTCGCTGAGGCCCAGGATATGAGCCGTGAGGTGATTAGCAGGATCAACAAGGAGCTCAGCACAGCCGCCCTCGTTGTCGACAATTCAGTGCCTGAATCGGCCGTCGAGATCGTGCTCCCCCTGCGCGGCAACGCCAACCTCGGCTACGTGCGCCTTCACAACGCCAAAATCGACTTCGTTCCTCCCGCTCAGGGCGACCCCACGAACCCGCAGGTCAACCCGGGTCGAAACCGCATCGATCCTACGCTGAAATCCGCGATCGGCCAGGTCATCCTCCCCGTTGCGCCAGGCCAGAGAATGATCCGCTACTGGGCGGGCCTCCGGCGCCCGGTCGACGCGAACGGCGACCGAGCTATCTACGTGAACCCGTGGGTTCCGAAAATGACCGGCGCTATCGACGGCAACGAGAACCTTTATGTTTTGTACCGAGCCGAGGTCTTGCCGTATGTTTGGAACCAGACGCTGGGCCGATACGTCCCGAATACCGACCTGTTCGCGGTCGATCCGCAGAATGGGCAGGCAATTATCAACGACCCCGGCTTTTTCGAGCACACGCCTTCCGTGTTCCTGGACAACGCTAATGCGCACAGAGCGAGGCTTGCGAACTGGATTCGGGAAGCGCGTTTGGTTGTGCAGGAC
>JACDEQ010000008.1 GCA_013816225.1 Armatimonadota bacterium
GTTCTCAGGCCTGTATCCCACCGACGGCGACCAGTATCAAGACCTCCGCGACGCGATCCAGCGGCTGCAGCTCAACGACGCCGCCCTAACGTTCGAGCCGGAGACTTCGGACGCTCTGGGCTTCGGCTTCCGTTGCGGGTTCCTGGGTCTGCTGCACATGGATATCGCCCGTGAGCGTCTCGAAAGGGAGTTCGGCCTCGACCTTATCCTGACGGCCCCGTCCGTCAGCTACGCCGTGTTCCGTTCGGACGGCACTTTCTCGCAGATCTCGAACCCGAGCGACTTCCCCGAGCCGAATTTCATCGCGCACATCGAGGAGCCGGCGGTGGATGCGACGATCATGGTGCCGCAGGAATACGTCGGCGCCGTGATGAACTTGTGCAAAGTCCGCCGCGGGATTTATAAGAGGATGGAGTACCCGTCGCCGCAGCGCGTGATGCTCTACTACACTCTGCCGCTCGCCGAGATATTGATGGACTTCTATGACAAGCTGAAGTCGCAGACGAGGGGCTACGCGAGCTTCGACTACGAATTCACCGATTACATCCGTTCGGACCTCGTGAAGGTGGACATACTGCTGAACGGCGATCCGGTGGACGCGCTCTCCACGATCGTGCATAAGGAAGAGTCCTACATTCGTGCCAGATCGATCGTGGATCAATTGCGCAAGGTCGTCCCGCGCCAGCAATACGAGGTTCGGATTCAGGCCGCTATCGGTGCGAAGGTGATCGCCGCCGAATCGATCAAGGCGTTCCGCAAGGACGTCACCGCCAAATGCTACGGCGGCGATATTACTCGTAAGCGGAAGCTTCTGGAGAAGCAGAAAGAGGGCAAGAAGCGAATGAAGAACATCGGCAGCGTCGAAATACCGCAGGAAGCGTTCTTGTCGGTCTTGAAAGTCGCCGAGTAGCCTGCCTATCGGCCGGGCGCTTTCGCCACCGAGAACTTCTTTTCGGCCTTCTCCTTGCCTACGGTAATCGTAACCTTGTATTCGCCCGCAGGAACGAAGATCGGCTCTCCCTGCGCTTCGTCGTTGTTGGGAAGCCGCTCGCCTTCCTCGCCCTGCATGTCCCAAAAAACGCGGTGGATGCCCGGCGTGTTGGGACCGCTCAGTTTCCTTACAGATCTGCCCGCCGCATCGGCAATTTCGATCGATACATCGTCCCCCGTGTATTCGCGAATCCAGTAGGTTATGCGAGCGCCGACCTGCGGATTCGGCGCGAGGAAGAACTGGTCACCCCAAAAACCGTCGTAACTCATTCGATATTCGGGCCTGGCCACCGGAACGTCGAAGAGATGGAGCTTCGAGGCGAGCACGGATGGAGTGATGGCTGAAATGGGCGAGGCGTCGTCCATCACGTAGATGCTGCGCCCGTGAGTCCCTATAATCAGGTCCATCTCACGAGGATGTTGCAGGATGTCGAATACGGGAACCGGCGGGATCGCAGTCATCTTCACCCAATGAGCGCCTGAGTCCATGCTCACGTACATTCCGTTCTCGGTGCCGCAATAGAGAACTTGGGCGTTCCGCAAGTCCTCCCGGACAACGCGTGCGCTGCGCCCTTTGGGCAGGTCGCCGGTTACGTCCTTCCACGTCTTCCCACCGTCGTTCGTTGATAGTATCAGCGGGTCGTACATGGCCGACCGATGCCCGTCGACAGCGACGTATGCGCGATCCGGTGCGTGGTGCGAGGGCTCGATGCGGGCTACGTACCAGCCGCCTGCCGCCTTCGGGGTCACATCCTGCCAGTTCTTGCCGCCGTCGGCCGTCGTATGGATCAGACCGTCGTCGCTGCCGGCCCAGAGAACGCCTTTTCGAAGCGGGGATTCTGCGAGCGAAACCACAGTGCCGTACGTTTCCGCCTCACTCCCCACGGTTTCCACCTGGCTCGTGTCGTCCCGAGTGAGGTCCGGGCTGATGCGCTCCCAGTTGTCGCCTCGGTTCGTTAGCTTGAAAACGTAGTTGCCGCCCAAGTAAAGCGTCGTGGGCTCATGGGGGCTGATGAAAAACGGGCTGTTCCAGTTGAACCGAAACCGCGGCTGGCCCTCCTTCGGCCTCGGCTTGATGCTTACCATCCTGCCCGTATCCATCTGCAGACGGGCGATTTCGCCGCCCTGCGATTCGCTGTACACGATGTTCCGGTCTTGTGGATCGAAGGCCACATGGAACCCGTCACCGCCACCCACCACGCGCCACTCCGCGTTCGTAATCCCCGCATTCACGCTGCCGGGCGGCCAGCTTCCGGTCTCGTAAGGGGTTCGGCTGGGCCCGATCCAACTCCCGTTGTCTTGCAACCCGCCGCCGATGCGGTAGTAAGGCTCGCTCATGTCATAGGCCAGGTTGTAAAACTGGCCGACTGCCAACTGATTGTGGAAGTGCCAGGTCTTGCCTCTGTCCCACGTTTGATAGACGCCCCCGTCGTTGCCGATAAGCGCATGATCGCTGTCGGAGGGGTCGATGACCATGGCGTGCATGTCCACGTGGGGCTTCTTGGAAAAACCTCCGCGGAAGGTTTTGCCGCCGTCATCGCTCATCTCGATTACCCAGCCCAGGAGATAGACCTTCTGGTCGTCGTTGGGGTCCACACGGATTTCGCTGAAGTAGAACGCGCGGGGCACGCGTCGATGGACGCGTGTCCAGCTTTCGCCGCCATCGGCGCTGCGGAACACCCCGCCGCTACGGCTGCGGTCGTCCCACATGTCGTACGTTCCGCCTTCGTCGCTTTCGACGACCGCGTACACGATCTTAGGATTCTTCGGATAGACGTCCAGCCCGATCCGGCCCGTGGCTGTCGGCAGGCCCTTGGTAAGCTTCTTCCACGATTTGCCGGCGTCGACCGATTTGAAGATCCCACCTTCGGCGCCGCCGGCTTCGAAACTGAACGGCGTTCGCCGGCGTTTATACATTGCCGCGTATATCGTGTCAGGGCTCTTCGGGTCGATAGCGACGTCGATCGCGCCGTGATCGCTGTCGATCTTCAGCGAATGCGACACGTCTTGCCGCCGTCGGTGGTTTTGTAAACTCCGCGCTCAGCGTTCGGTCCCCAAAGCCTGCCCATCGCGGCGACGTAGCAGACGTCTGCGTTGCGTGGATCGACCGCGACTCGCGGTATGTCGTGGGTCTTCTCGAGTCCCTTATGCTCCCAGGTGGACCCGGAATCGACGCTTCGATACACGCCGTTCCCCCAAGACGAGCTGTTGCGCCCGTTGCCTTCGCCGGTGCCGACCCATACGACTTCCTTCTCGTCCTTCGTTTTCGCGACTGCAATGCTGCCGATGCAGAGCGTCTCCTGGCCGTCGAACAGCGGCGTGAAAGTCGTCCCCGCGTTTTCGGTTTTCCAAACGCCTCCTATTGCGAATGCAACATAGAATGCCTTTGCCTTCCCCGGCACCAAAGCGATGTCTGCAACGCGCCCACCCATGTTCGCCGGGCCGATGTTTCGCACAGACAGACCTTTCAGATCGTCCGGCTTCAGCGTGCGGGGCCCCTGTGCAACTGAGCATACAGCAAACGCAAGGCCGATTAAAACAAGAACGTGACGAACCATCGATTTGGGAGTATATCCTCACGGAAGCCGGAATGAGAGTCGGCGCGAGACGTTTCGAGTGCCTGCCTGCGTACTTGGTTTAGGAGGAATAATGGAAACGATTTCAAGACGTGGAGTATTGCTCGGCGCGGCCGCCGCCCTTTGCGCGTCGGCGATCCCGAGCAGAATACAGAAAATGGACAAGCCCCCCGCACTACCGGCCGAACTGGTCAAGGAATTCGTGATCGCCGCCCACGGCGACTTCGAGAAAACCAAGTCGCTTCTTGCCAAGACCCCTGCGCTCTTGAACGCGACGTGGGACTGGGGAGGAGGAGACTTCGAGTCGGCCATCGGTGGCGCGGGGCATATGGGCCGCCGCGACATCGCGCTCTACCTGATCGAGAAAGGCGCGCGAACCGATATCTTCGTCGCCGCAATGCTCGGAGAACTCGAAGTCGTGAAGGCGTACCTCGCAAAACACCAAAGCATGGCGAAGTCCGGCGGGCCGCACGGCATTCCGCTCATCGCCCACGCGGAGGCCGGAGGCGCCGAGGCGAAGGCCGTGCTCGATCATCTGAAGACGCTCGGTTAGCGTGATGCCGCCTAGAAGGCTGCGCTACTTCTGCAGCATGCGGATGATTGCAGATGGGTCGGCGTGGTCGCCCTCATCCTTCTTCGAGAAAATCTTCTCGCCATCGCGGTAGACATCGAATACGCCTCCGAAAGCGGGGACAAGCTCGAACGATTCCACGGGGTGCTGGGTGTTCAGGCCGACTTGCATCGCCTCGACAATCGCCTCCGCCAGACCGACGGCTTTGGAAGTGTAATCTCAGTCGACGCAGAAGACGATTTTGACGCGCATGGGCTCCTATTTTGGCACGGTTACTCGGCTGCCCATTCAGCGATGTTCGTGCGCCACGAACGGACGGAGCCGCCGAGCGTCAAGACGAGTTCGCTTCCGCGCTTGCCCCTGACCTTATCGAGCTCCCAGTCTCGGTGGAACTTCGAAGACCAGTGCCAGTGGCACTCGGAAACCGGCGTTTGGTCACCCCACTTCCCCTCGCCGCTCTCGGGCCATGGATTCCACCAGCCCCACTCGTGCGCTTTCGACCAGTTCGGAACCCAGGTGTAGCTAACACCGGTCTCGAGATAGGTATTGCCTTCCAACCGGGGTGTCCCATCGTGTTGGCCACGCATCCGATCCATCGGACATAGGAACAGCCGGTTGTCGGACACATGGGTGGGCGCGAGAGAACTCAGCCTCTCCGGCATCCGGGTATCGTTTTCGTCGCGGTAAATCCGCAGGGCGACTCCGATTTGCCTGAGGTTTTGGGTGCAGGCGCTCCGCTTGGCCGCCCGTGTGGCAGAGGCGGCGACCGGCATCATTATCGCCACCAAAATCGCAATAATGCCTACGGCGATGAGCAGCTCGATAAGCGTAAAACCCGTCCGGCGCATCAGAGGTCTCCTACGCCATTTTGACGCACACAGATTAGCGAGGTTTCGCGATGTCGGTGAAAGGGTGAAAGGTTTCCGCCGATTTCTTCGCGGCATTTCGCACTTCATCGAGGGTTACCGCCTTTACGAGCTCCGGGAAACGCGCGTCCATGCCCATGCCTGCGCCTTTGATCTCCCACCAAGCCGACCAGAAGGCCTGCTCGTTCGGCGCGACGTGGCCGTGTGTGAAGGCTCCCAGGCGCGTTGCAGACTCGGTTCGTCCCACCGCGTACTGGCCCGCCAGGAAGGCCTTGGCGCGTGTGAGCGCGCCTTCGTCGATGGGGAACGATTTCAGGAATGCGGCGAGTTCGTCTGTCCTCGCCTTGGCGTCCGCAGCATAAGAACGTGCACGGGAATACGATACGTAGAACGCTGCGATGCTCTCCGCCGCCCGAAACGAAAAGACGACGCCTTGGATGTACGACCAGCCGCGCTTGTCGCGGAACTCCTTAGAGATCGCTGAGCCCTTGCCCTGTGCAACGAGGGCGCAGTAGGTCATCCAAGCGGGAAAGTCGGGAGCCCCCGCCTTCGGGCCCTTTGCCGCGACGATCGAGGAGTCGAACCGGTCCGCCGACCCCCACTTCTCGCCCTTCGCGGGCGTCATTCTGCCCGGAAGATCCGGTGTCCAGCCACCCAAGGACGATAGCGCCGTCGCGATCGACTCGGGTGCAACGTCACCAACCACGGCGACGGCCATCCGCTCGGGACGCACGTACATTTGGTGCAACGCCTTTGCACGGCCCGCGGAAACCTGGCGCACATAAGCCGGGCCTGCAGAAAGGCTCGCTAATAAACTTCGGACGCTAAGAAACGGCGGATTCTGGGAAATGAACGTGTGAAGCCGGTCTCTGTGCCGGTGGCCGTCTTCGAGCGCACCGCGGTTGAAGGTCGGCCGTCGCAAGGCGTCGGTCAGGAACGAGATTGCGGGCAAAAGGTGAGACTTTGCCGTTGTAACTTCCACGCGAAGGCAGTCGCCCGATACCTCGGCGATGACGTTGCCTCCGATCGACCATGCCAGCATCCGGAACTCTTGGAGCGAGAAGCTGTCCGTCTCACCGAAGAGCGCGCCCGCAACCACCTCCGCCTCTGCAAGCTCCGCCGGGCTCAGATCGTCGAGGCGCACAAGCGCCTGCAGCGTCACGCTCGGAGAGTCAGGCCGCCGATGCACGATGACAGGAATGCCGTTGCTCAAGCGAGTGAGCTGCGGCCCCGAGAGGACGGCAGCGGCGGCGAGTGCGACGATCATCTGCCGGTCATCATCAGCAGCTGATCCGGGTCGAACTTCTTGCACACGAACTGGATTTTCGCGAGCGTTGTGCCTTTCACAATGGCACGCCAATCGATCTCCGAACCCGCGAAGAGTCTCCCGAGCCCGACGAGGATCGCCTTGTCTGACGGTGAGCTGTCATACGCGCGATACCGAGCTTCGAAGGTTCGCTTGAGTTCTTCGAATTCGGTCGAGGTTGGCCCCTTGGTGAGCTTTTCCAGTACGCTGCGCACCTTCGCCTCGACATCGCCACTAGTTTCAAGCCGAAACACCAGGGTCGCCAGCGAGCCTCTTTCCGACGGGCCGAAGAAGACTTGTCTTTCGAGTCCCTCTTGCGAGGCAAGGCCGCCCACGCCCGCAAGAAGATCGAACGCCATCTCGTGGCAGACGTACGATTCGGGACTGTCGAATCCGGGAACGAGAAGCCCGATTGCCACCCAAGAACCCCCGATAGCGCTGGCTGCCTTGCCGGGCGTTAAGGTCGGAAGTGGCGGCGCGTCCTTGGATCTAGCGCCGGTCGGCACCTTCGCGAACAGCTTATTAGCATGCTCGATTGCGAAGGCCGGCTCGAAGTCGCCTACGATCGCCACGACGATGTTCCCCCCGACGTACGCCCTATCGTAAACGGCCTGTAAAGTTGCGGCTTTCGCCGTTTTCACGGCTGCCATTTCCCCGATAGCCGGAAGCGACCAGGCGGACCCTGCCGCGAAAGACCCCCACAGGAGATCGTCGATGAGCGCCGAGGCCTTGATATAGCGCAGCGCGAATTCCTCGGCTACCACACCCGTCTCGATCGTTAAGTCCGTGAGTGATGGCCGTTCTAAGATCGTCGCCACCGAGCGCAAGCCTTCTTGCCAAGCCGACGTGGGCCCCTCGCAGAAGAAGCGCGTCATCTCTCGATAGGTCGTGGCATTAAGGAGCGCGCCGGCATTTTCGGCGATCGAATCCGCCTTCCCGCCACGGAACAGCATGTGCTCCAGAAGGTGGTTGGCCCCGTTGGTTTCCTTGGTTTCATAGGCTGATCCCGTGCGGACAAACGCTTGCACGGAAAACGACGATGCCCCTGGAATCCGAACAGCGACGACTTCGAGGCCATTCGGCAACGTCGCAACCTGGGTCGGTGAGATCGCCGTCGCGAAGAGCGCCTCGAGGATCATGCGCGAACGATCATAACGCTGCACTTTGCTCGGTTGAGCACGTAGTGCGAAACGCTCCCCAATAACAGCCGGCTTAGACCCGTGCGCCCTTTCGCGCCCATAATGATAAGGTCGCAGCCCGTCGCTTCGGCATGCCCAACGATCTTGTCCCGGTCGTGCCCGTATTGAACCGAACTGCTGACCACCTCGGTCAACGGATGCAGTCTCACGGCCACTTCTTCGGTCTTTTGGCGCAGCCATTCCTCCATGCTCTTCTCCATCTCGGGCCAGTTTTCGCCCTTCTTCGCTCTTGGGAAAGCATAGAGCAGGTCTTTCGATTCGGGGTCCATGACGGAGACGGCCTCAAGGCTCTTGAATTTGCCCTTCATTAGGCTCGGGAGCTTGGCGGCAACGCCTTCTGCGAAACCGCTGTGATCTGTGGCGAACATGACCGAGAGGCCCTCGGCCGCAGCAAACTCCTTCTTGCGAGTGACGAGCAGGTTGAGGTTGGCGTCGTTGGCGAGGCTTCGCGTGACGCTGCCTAAGAGCAAGGTCTCGAAGGTGCTCTGGCCGCGTGAGCCCGCGACAGCCAGGTCCGCGTGCTGGTCGTCCGAGTACTTCGCGAGCGCATAGGCCACGTCTCCTTCGAGAACAACCGCTTTGGAATTCGGAAACGCCTCCGCAGCCTCCTTGGAGGCTCTTTCCGCATGTTCTCGTGCGTCGTCCACGGCCTGGGTGATCTGGTCCGCGATCATCGGTCCCAAGAACGGGTGCGAGGTGGCGGTAATGATGTGCGAGGCGGAGTAAACGCTGCAGCAGTGGACCTCCGTTTCCGACCCGAGCGGATACCTGAGAAGGAACTCGCGCGCGAAATGGGAATGGTCCGAGCCGTCCGTACCGAAGACAACTTTCATTTCTGCCCACGATGATACTTCGGGGAAGGGGCTTGATATAGAATCGTGCGAGCTATGCCGGGTCGCATTAGCATTGGAACGAGCGGATTCAGCTACGACGATTGGGTGGGCCCCTTCTATCCGATGGGATTGAAGAAGCATCGATGGTTCGACTACTACCTTCAGGAATTCGACGCCCTAGAGGTCAACGCGTCCTACTACGCTTGGCTCTCCGCAAAGGCAGTGAGCAGCCTCGTCGAGCGCGCTCCTAGAGGCTTTCGGTTTGCGGTGAAGCTGAACAAAGAGGTCACGCACCAGAAGAGTGACGTTGACGAGGGACTTCGCGCGACGATCGAACAGAACCGGCCGTTCGCCGAGGCCGGATGCTTGGCGAGCCAGCTGGCGCAGTTCCCGAACGGCTTCCGTCCGACCGATGAAAACTGGTCTCGCGTCGAGGCTATTGTGGAGGCCCTCGATCCGCTGACACTCGAGTTCCGCCACGACCACTGGCAGGCTCCGGACTCCATGGCGAGGCTTGCTAACCTGGGGGTTTCCCTCTGCTCCGTAGACCAACCGCGGATCGAGGGTCTTCTGGAATTCGACGACACCGTGATCGGGCCACTCGCCTACGCGCGGTTCCACGGACGGAATGCGGCCATGTGGTACGAACACGAAAAGGCGTGGCAGCGTTATGACTACCTCTACTCCGAGGCAGAAGTGAGGGAGCTGACGGCGTCGGTCCGCAAGATGAGCGAGAAGGCGAAGGAGACGCTGGTGTTTTTCAACAACCACTACGGAGCACAGGCCGTGACGAACGCGCGGCAGATGTCCGAGCAACTTGGTCGGCCGATCCGCGAGCGCCAGCCGAAACTATTTTGATCCCTGGTCCGAGTCGCTTCGCGATTGGCATTCGAGAGAGCCACACACCGTGGAGGTGTCTGCACAGGAAACGTTATTCCGGATTGGAAACCCGTATTAGTTCCGCGCCATGAGGGGCGACGGCTGTCTTGTAGCCGTCATCGAATGGCCCTAGGTTTTGCTGCCTCCACACATCCCGGACCATACGGCGGCCCTTGAACTCGGCGGCCACTTCGGCGGGAGACGAGCCTCGATTGAACAAGCCGATCGCTTGCGAGCGGTCCTCGAGCTCCTTCATCCAAACCTCCATGTCGCCATCGGCCGACATGCGCCTCGCCTGCCGCCCGAGCGGGTCTTGATTGATGTCGAGCACCTCGTCGTTGGTGAGAAGGCTCACCGTGAAATCGTCCAGTCGAGTCATGTCGCAGCCGATAAGAAGCGGCGCGGCGAGCAAGCTCCAAAGCGTGATGTGGGTGTACTGCTCGTCCGGCGTCAGCCTAGTCGGGTGAAGGCTCGGCCCCCACCCCACCTGCCCGACGACCATCATATCCGGGTCGTTCCAATGGCCCGGCCCTGCGTGACGCTCCTTGCCGTTCTGAGAGAAGCCGATGGTGCTCATGCTCTCCCACGTGTCGACGATGTCGCCGGTGGTGCGCCAGCAGTTTCCGCCGACGCCCCCGCCCCACTCCCACACGTCGGCCCTGCCGTATTGGCATAGGCTGTACACGATGTCCCGATCTACCTTGTCGAGCGCGGCCCGCATGACCTCGTACGGCTTCTTGTACTCGGCAAGGCTCTTGTCCTTCGCGATTTCGGTGTAGCTGCACCAGTCGTATTTTAGGTAGTCGTATCCCCACTCGGCGTACCGGGCGGCGTCCCTTTCTTCATATCCATAGCTCCCCGCAAAGCCTGCGCATGTTAATGGCCCCGGCGACGAGTAGATGCCGGCCTTGAGTCCCAAGCTGTGGATGAATTCCGCCAGGGCCTTCATATCCGGGAACTTGTCGTTGGTGAGGATGTTGCCCTCGGCATCTCGTCCCGGATCGGGATGCCGCACCTGCCAGCAATCGTCGATATTGATGGTGCTCCAGCCGTGGTCCGCGAGGCCGCTCTCGGCCATCGCGGTGGCGGCTGCGCGTATTTTGGCTTCGTCGACGTCTTCGGCGAAGCAGTTCCAACTGTTCCATCCGAGTGGCGGGGTCAGCGCGATCCGATCACCGACTACAAACTTGAATGAGCGCTTCGATTCTCCGCATGCATTCTTCGTCGAGAGGGTTATCGGATACTCGCCTCGTTCCGAGAGCGTTCCGCTGAACCGTCCCGCTTGTGCGTCGAGCGTCAAGCCTGGGGGCAGTCCTTCGGCGGCGAAGGACAGCGGCTTCTCCCCGGTCGCGCTTACGGCAAACAACACCGGATGTCCGGGCCGTACGCCAAAGACCTTCGGCCCGGTGATCTTGGGCTCGGGTCCCGGCTTCAGCGTCCGTATTTCGAATTCCATTTCTTATCCTTCCAAAAAGAGCCGCAGCTCGTCGTTATCGTCCTTGCCAGTAGCAACGAGGAACTCGCCCACGCGCATCACCGTTGCGCCCCAAAGAATGTACGACTGCTTTAGGGCACGTCGCACGCTTCGTCGCACCGGGAGCCCATTTCGTCCTTGCAGCCTCATACGGGATCACCTTATCCCGGGAAGGCCCACCACGCTTTGTCGATGCGGCCGAGCCAGGGATAGACGAACGTCGCTCCGAGGGCGCGGTAGCTGACTCGGGCGCGGATGGCCATGGTAAGGGGCTGGATGAAGCGGGACGTATTGGTCGTCACACTCACATGCACCGTGTCGTCAGCGGTAGTAGCCAAGCGAGTATCGAGGACTTCGTACTGGCCCGCGACATAGTTGTAGAGCGATATCTTCTGCTCGGCGTTGGCGATGCTCGCGTTCGACTCCAGCGAGAAGCTGAAGCCGGCGGGCGAGGAAGTCGGCGCGGTCGAGTTCAGGATGATCTGAATGGGCGGTTCGGCATTGGAGAAAACCGCTCCCGGCCGCATGACCAGCTTGTCGTCGTCGCTGCTTAGCAAGGATGCCAAGGTCCCCGAGATGACCGAGCCGCGGAAAATGCTGTACGAGGTCGGTGCACTCGCTCTGGAAACCCACATCACCGCCTGCAGCGAGGGTTGCCCGTCAAACCGCCCAAAACCGACCACAGAGGTGAATGCGCCCTCGTGGGAGATGTCCCTGGCCTCGGAGGACGTGAACCCAGGGAGCAGGAACGTATGCAGGTCCACCCACGAGCCGGCCGTGCCGAACCACATGCCCGCGTGATCCCGGCCGTCCACCATGTGCGCGTAACCAACCTGTTGGCCGGCGTGCACGCCGCTGGCCTGCGACTCAGTCACCCCGGTCGGGTTCAGGTCAATCCAAGAGCCTGCCGTGCCGGTCCACACGCTGGCGCGCCTAACGCCGTCCACGTCGGCATAACCCACCTGCTGGCCCGCGTCCACCGCTAGGGCATGCGACTGACCCGAACCGGCTGGCTTAAGGTCTACCCACGAGGCGGCCGTGCCGTTCCACAGGCTCGCGTGCAACCCGTCAGCAAAGCCGGCATAGCCCACTTGTTGGCCGCCGCTCACGCCGTTGGATTGCGAGTTCTCTGCCCCGGCGGGATGCAGATTCACATACGATTCGGCAGTGCCGCTCCACAGGGCCGCCCGGGCGGTCGTGCCCTGCCCTGTTATGCCTACTTGCTGATCCTCGCTTATGCCCCAGCCCCACGAGGATTCCATCCCGCCAGGCATTAGGCTAACCGCCGATTCGGCCGCGCCGCTCCACAGAATGGCATGTCTACGGACGGTTCCTGTTTGATTTTCAAAGGAGAATCCCACCTGCCGGCCACTCCGCACGCCGTACACACGCCCGTCAAAGAACCCGGGCGGAGTGAGGTCCGTCCAAGATGATGCCGTGCCATTCCACAGGGAGGGGTGATACCGCCCATTGTCCTCGGCAACGTAGCCCCCCTGCTCGCCGCCGCTCACGCCACGGGCAACCGAGACATCCATTCCGTCGGGGTGCAGATAAACGACGGTCCATTGCGCATTCGCGCAAATCGCGAGAAAGAAAGCGAAGGCACTGGTTGCATATTTCATTTGTTCTCCTTAACCGGGAAAATTCCTTGCAGACGAACCCGGGCGCATGTTAGGTAACGCTTTTTCAGTTTCATTCTGGCCGCACACTCTGCGGGTCGAGGGTGTGGACCAACCCACTCGCGATCAGCACGACTTCGCCAGGCGGAGTTAAGGACACCAAAAGGCCCGTCCGGGGGCGTTTCAACCTCGGCGCGACGGCCCCAACAAGCTTTCCATCGCCGCCAGCTGCTCGACGTCAACCGTTCTACGCCTTGCGGATCGAGGATACTCGACGGTGGGTACGAAGCCATTGAAACTCACTCTAGCACCAAAGGCCAAGGAGCCGCGTGTATGAAACGAGAAGAATCGCGTATGGGTCAGTGCGTCCGCCTACCTACTCGGCCCGGCGTCTCAAAAACGCGGCCAACCCAAGGGCCATCGCCGCCAAACCCGACGGCTCCGGCACCGGCAAGAAGGCGATGCCTGCGGCGACGTCGAGGCCTCCGGAGCCGGGCGTGACGAAGCCGGTGCCGGCATCGCTTCACGGCTGAGTCTGAAGAACGTAGTTTGGCCGACGGGCCAGAAAAACTCGCAGAACCGATCGGAACAACGATGAATATGATGAGTGCGACGGAAGGTCGGCCGCCAGAACCAAAGCATTCCCACCAGCCCTAGACTTTGGACGACGGGCGAACCGCCATGGGGACACGTACATCCACGGTTCAGCCTCGCGAGCGGTTAGAATTGTATCTTTGAAGGTCTAATCGACGGATGGGCTTGCTTTAGGAATCGAAGGATAGGTTGGGTGCTCAGGGCAAGCGTATACCTGCTCTTGTTCGCGTGACTTGTCGGTAGCTTGTCCACGACAACTTCCAATCTCGTAAACTTTCCCAAAAGGGACATGAGCAATCCTCGCGTGACGATCAGCGAGGCCGGGCAATGCGCTCGAGCTACCTTCAGTTGGTATCAGCGGCCAAAGCTCCTTGAATCGCTATGACGTTCAAAAGACCGTCGACGAAATCGGGACGCCGTCGAGGATGAGTTCGCGTAACTTACTGGTCAAGGAAGGTGGAGAACGATTATCCTAGGCACCCATCCACGAAATCACGCCCCCGTCGCTCGGCCGTTTGTTCGGTGACCATCTTCCTGGTGGCAGTCTCGCAATCGAAAGACAATTTTGCTCAGTGCGAGCGCACGTCGACCCATCCAGGCTTCGGACGGGACGATTACTTGTGGCGCTTGCCGAAGGTCAGTGCATCGAAGACTGTCGCCAAGACGACCATGAACCTGTCGAATCTCATGAGCTTGAGGATTCGGCGAACCTTCGAGCCTTCGGAGGTTACGACACGGACTTTAACCCCTGCCGGCTCGAGGGTCGTGGTTACTTGCTCCAGCCATTCCAGGCCTTGGGTGTCGATCGTTTCGGCCTTCGAAAGATCGACGATTGCGATTCGGGATTTGGATTCATCGGCCTGGCGGATGAGGCTCTCCGCAGAGGGTGCGTTGCGGCCGATATCGCCTGTGACTTCGATAATCATGGCCCGGCTGTCTTCGCTGGTCCGGACCTTGCTATTATGAATTTCTTCTAGCATGTTGTTAGCGTGCGACTCCTTTGTCGAGCTTTGCTGAAACCAGGGCGCTTGCGCGTCCCACATTAATATAGACGACAAGAAACGACCGGTTGGCGTAAGCGCGTACCGGATAATGCGTGAATCAGCCAAAATAGTACATACGGGTGAGCGCCGTCCGGCTGCTGACCCGGGATTCATCATGGCAGGTCATTCCAAGTGGGCAAACATTCGTATCCGCAAGGGCAAGCAGGACGCCGTTCGCGGCAACCTCTTCACCAAGCTGTCGCGCGAGATCATCGTAGCCGCCAGGCTGGGCGGCGGCGAGCAGGACGGCAACGTGCGCCTGCGAGCGGCCGTCGCCAAGGCTAAGGCCAACCGCATGCCGAACGACTCGATTAAGCGCGCGATCGACAAGGGCGCGGGTGGCGGCGAGGGTGCGAACCTGGAAGAGCTCACCTACGAGGGCTACGGCCCTGGCGGCGTGGCGATCATCGTAAAGTGCCTCACCGACAACAAGAATCGTACCGTTCCCGAGCTGCGACACGCGTTCGGCAAGGAGGGCGGAAGCCTCGGCGAAAACGGCTCGGTGAGCTGGCAGTTCAAGCAACAGGGCGAAATCGGAATTCCGGCAGAGTGGGTCGACGAGGACGAACTCACAATGGCGGCGCTCGAAGCGGGGGCGGAGGACATCGTGGCGGAGGATGGCATGTTCTATGTCGTGACGCCCGTCGAGGCCTTCCATCTTGTACAAACGGCCTTGGTCGAGCGTGGCTACAACCCTCAGGAATCCGACCTGGCCATGAACGCGACGAACAAAGTCGAAATCGGACCCGATGATGCGCAGAAGCTGATGAAGCTCCTGGATCGCCTCGAGGACCTCGACGACGTGCAGGAAACGTACATTAACACGGACCTGCCTGATGACGTTGGCTAACCCGGCGCGTCTGCCTCTGGCGACGCTCGTCATACTTCTCCTCAATTTCGCAGCTGCGTTCTTTACCCTGGGGAATTCGGATGCTCTCCTGAAGTGGGGGTTCACTCCCGGTCCGATGGCTGCGATGGGGGTGGGCGAAAGATTCATAACCGCTTTCACCAGCATGTTCATTCACCTGGACCCGGTTCATCTGCTCGGCAACATGCTTTTCCTCGCAGCTGCCGGCCCTCCCATCGAGCGCGTAGCCGGTCCGATTCGGTTTGCGGGGGTCTATCTCCTGGGTGGGCTCGCAGGGATCGGCTTGCATGCGCTCATGTCCAAATTCGTAATGGTTGCGGCCGCGGGCGAGCCGATCGCCGGAGCCAGCGCGGCCATCGCGGCGCTGGTCGGATACGCGCTGCTGAGGTTCTATCGCGTGCGCGTTCCGATGCTTCCTAAGCTCTATGTGCCCCTCTACGCCATCATCCTGGTTTGGGTGCTACTCCAGATCCTGGGGGGCATCTGGGTCGTGCGCCAATTCGGCGGCGCTGTCGGATTCTGGGCTCACCTTGGAGGCTTCGTCATGGGGCTCGCGCTCGCGTTCCTTTTCGGTGCCGGCAGGGTCATGTACGACGAGGCATGGACCGAGCACTTGTCGGAAGCCGAAGCCCGCGGCGAGGCTGCCAAGGGGGCAGCCGCAAAGGGTCGCTTGACGACTTCGCCAAAGGACGCCGAAACCTTGGTCGACCTTTTCGAAAGCGCGGATGCGATCGGCAACGATGATGAGGCGATCGTAGCGCTCACGGATTTGGCCGGGGCCGATCCCGCCCATCGGAACGGCTTCGCTATCAGAAGGCTCGCCGAAAGGCACGCTCTGGGGAGAATCCCAGTAGCCCGGCGTTTGCGGCTCGGCAGCGAGCTGGCATCGTCGCTGCCGGACATTTCAGAGTTTCTTTTCCAGTCGATTTTGGAGGACCCACCGAGCGACGACACCCCCAAGGCCTTGGTCTCGCTCATCGAACTCTTGCACGCTTCCGACGTACGCGCCGCAAAGCACTTTGCGAACAAACTCGACAGCGAACATAGCCTCGCCCCAGAAACGGAGACCGCCCGGCAGCGATGGCCGGATATTTTCGGTTAGAGAGCTTGCTGCAGCCTCATCAGATCGAAGTCGCTCTTAGCCAGGGCCGCGACGAGCGGCTCGACCGACGCACCTTGCACGATAAGCTTCTCGATCATGTCACTCAACGGTTCTTGAGCCTTGTAGTCCTTCCGCAGGTCAGTGAAGCTGGCGATCCGGCCGTCGTCTCGAAGCACGATCTCCGAAAGAAGGGGCGCTTCAGGATCGCCGAACTGGAAGGTGCGGCCTTTGGCGTCGGGGTCTCCGCGAAATATCAGTGACAGCTCGCCAATGTCGCTGAAGAAATAAGGAGCCTTGCGATATGCTTCCGATTGGCCCGCCATGCCCCTACCGGCGTGCTCACCGGTCCATTTCGCGTGCATATGATGCTCGGCGCGGAATGGCCGCCCCATAATTTCGTCGGCATATTCGGCAACGTCGCCGGCCAGCCAGATATTCGAATCCGATGATCGAAGGTTCGCATCGGCCAGCAGGCCTTGTTCACCCGTATTGAGCCCGGCGTCCTGGCCCATCTTGATGCGCGGCTTTGCTCCGACACCGGCGACGATGAGCTCCCCTTCGAGCCGCTCACCGGACTTGGTCCGAACGGCGCCATCGGATACCTCAGCGACGGCCTGTCCCAAGTTCACCTTGGCCCCCATCTTTTCGAGCTCCCTTCGAATCGCGTCGGCGCAAGCCGGAGAGCCGAGTTTGGGTAGAACGCGGTCTGCGAACTCGATCAGCGAGACGTTCATACCTCGCGAAAGAAGCGACGCGGCCACCTCGACACCGATCCAGCCACCGCCGATGACCACGGCGCTCTTGCCGCTCTTGGCCTCCTCCTTGATTCGGCGGCTATCCGCGGCCGTACGCAGCAGTTCGACCCTTTCTGCGCCCGAAATCGGTGGACGCTGGGGTTCCGATCCCAAGGCGTACAGGAGTTTTCCATAGTGGATCAGGTCGCCGTTCCGAAGCTCGACCGCCCTCGGCCCGGTCTTGACGCTGTATGCCTCGGTTCCGAGCATCAGGTCGATATCGTTGTCCGGATAGAACTTGTGATCCTTCGAATGGGCGTCGGCGATCTCCATGCCGTCCTTGGTCAAGTAGTTCTTGGAGAGTGGCGGCCGGTCGTATGGCGGCTCTGTATCGGCGGAAATGATGCCGATCGGAGCAGATTTGTCGATTTCGCGAATGGCGGCTGCGGCATACCCACAGCTCGTGCCACCGCCCAGCAAGAGATAGTCGAAAGATTGAGGCATTGTTGGGCACTCTCCAAGCGATTCGGTCGATCCTCGAGTTCCAAGGATAGGCAAAGACGGGGCTGTCGCCCTAAAGCTTACCAACGATCGCCACCATACGAAATAGCGCTTTGGCCCGATGCCGTCGATGCCAGTATTGCAGATTTAAGTAGGGCTCGGGTCATGGTTTTGTCTCTGGGAAAGCGTGCCGAGACACCTCCCGTTAGGTCTACGCGAGTGGACAGGCGATCGTTCTTAGGGATTTTGGCCCTGCTTTTTGCGCGGTTTACCAACTTTCCCGCCCATCGAACGCGTCGGATTTGGTAGAGTACATAGTTAATTGGCAAATTCTTGTCTCAAAAGGACAATTCTGCTAGTAATATAGTATGGGCGGCGTTCACCGCCAAAAAATCTCTCTCTGAGAGGAGGAGCACAGATGAAGAAACTATTGATCGCTGCCTCGTTGGCCGTGGCTGGAGCTGCAAACGCTGGAGATATTCTCTACGAGCAACCTTACGACGGCACATCGTTCGGCTTTATTTCGCAGACTGTTTTGGATGATAAGGACAATTCGACCTACTTGTTCGACGACGTTGTCGTCAGCAACGGTCCTTGGACGATCAACAAGATCACTGCGTACGGTGAGGAAGGTGGAGTTGCCGGGCAAACGCAAGCAACCCGTGTCAGATTTACCGAAAACCACAGCTTCACCAACCCCGGGGCTGTCGGCCTCGAGTTCACGCTTGCCGGCGCGGGCGGCATGGTGGGCGGCAATGCCGTTCTCGACATTCCCAACCTAACCCTGGATAACGGCACTTGGTGGATTTCGGTTTGGGTCGAGAGGCCTTTTGACACTGGTGGTCAATGGAACTGGAGGGGGACTCAACCCGTTACCGGATCCGAAGCTTGGGCCCATAACCCGGGCGGCGGCCTGCTCGGAACGACCGAGCCCGGTACAATCGGCTCGTTCTCCGGTCTTGGACCCACGGATTTATCCTTCACAATCGAAGGCCAGGCCGTTCCGGAGCCCGGTACGCTGCTGGCTCTTGGTGTTGGCCTCGCTGCCTTGGCAGCATCCCGCCGACGCAATTAGCCATACTCGCCTCAATCATGAAAGGGGAATCGCTTCGCAATGCGGAGCGATTCCGTCTTTTAAGGCGCGAGGAACATAGATAGGGGTGTCCAAGGCCAAGACGATATATTCTTGCCAAGAATGCGGCGCCACATCGCCCAAGTGGCTCGGTAAGTGCCCGGATTGCGGGAGTTGGAACACTTTCGTCGAGGAAATTTTCGTGGGTGTCGCAACTCCGACGTCGCGGGCAAACGCGTTGGAAGCTCCGAGCATCGGCGCCGTTGGAAGTATCGAGGGCAAGCGAGCGTCGTCCGGAGTATCGTCCTTCGATCGCATCCTGGGCGGCGGGCTGGTCCCCGGGTCCATCATCCTTGTCGGGGGAGACCCCGGCATTGGCAAGAGCACGCTGCTCACTGAAGTCGCCGGCAAAGTCGCAGAGCAAGGGTCGAGGGCGCTCTACATCTCCGGGGAAGAATCCGCGAGCCAGATCAAGCTGCGCGCGGAGCGGCTCGGCGCGATCCACGACGGCTTTATGCTCGCCTCCACAAACGATCTCTCGGAGGCTCTTTGTTACATCTCCGGTTCGACGCCCGACCTCGTAATCATTGACAGCATCCAGACGATCGGCTCGGAGGATCTCGACAGCGCGACCGGCAGCGTCTCTCAAGTACGCCACTGCGCCACGGCCCTTCACGCAGTCGCAAAATCCGGGGACGCAGCGGTCATTCTCGTGGGCCACGTGACAAAAGACGGGGCGATCGCTGGCCCGAAGGTCTTGGAGCACCTAGTGGACACGGTCCTGTACTTCGAAGGCGAGGGGCACGGGCGGCTACGGGCGCTGCGCGCCACTAAGAACCGGTTCGGAGCCACAAACGAGATCGCTCTGTTCGAAATGTCGGAGACCGGCCTGCATCCGGTCGAGAATCCTTCCGGGGCCCTCCTGGCCGAGCGGATGGCCGACGCGCCCGGCTCAGCCGTCTTTCCGGCGATCGAGGGCACGAGGCCGCTGCTCGTCGAAGTTCAAGCGCTGGTGACCCCGAATTACACGAACAACCCGAGGCGCACCGTCACGGGCGTGGACTACAACCGAGCGATGCTGGTTCTCAGCGTCATCGAGAAGAGAGGTGGCCTTCGGCTCGGTTCTCACGATGTATTCATCAACGTCGTGGGCGGGCTCCAAATACGAGAGCCCGCGGCAGACCTCGCGATCTTCCTCGCCGTCGTCAGCAGCCACAAGGATGTCCCGTTGCCGTCGGATCTGGTCGCATTCGGCGAGATCGGCTTGACTGGCGAGATACGCAGTGTTTCGGCTGCCGAACTCCGGCTATCGGAGGCGGCCCGCATGGGTTTCAAGCGCGCGGCGGTTTCCCAAAACCTCAAGAAGAGCCAGTCGGTCCAAGGAATGAAACTGGGTGCTTTCAGGTCGGTATCCGACGCGCTCGGATTGTTCTCGTAACGCGAGAGCGGTGAGATTCCTCCCTCCGCAAGCTTCCGACACTGTTCCAGAAGCTTCGGCAGTCCAGTGGCGGCATTTAACGGAACGCGTCTGCCACCATCCAGCCGCACAAGAGGCCTATGTAGAGCAGGTTTCCCCCCCACATAAGCGACTGCTCCCACGAGATGCCGGGCGAAAAGTACGACATGATCGCGTAGCTGATCGTGAGGACACCCGCCGTTGTCACCGCGCGGCTCACGCTGTACGTGAACGACTTCTGCATCAGACCGAGGAAAACGTACAAAAACGCTGACGCCCAAAAGCTCGCAACAGCGACCAGCCCGAGCGACGCCGCCGGGCTGATCCGGCCCGAGCTTCCCTGCGCGACGCTCGTCCAACGGTCGACGGTCTGGGTAATTGCGATAGCGGCTCCCGCCACCACGCCGTTGATGAAGAGCATCATGATGAGGCCGAACGTCCACGACGAAACGGGTGTCAGGTTCTCGGCGAAAGGCTGTTCGCGCGTAACGGCGACATAAAACAGCATCAGCCCGCTGATGATCGCGGCGACCCAGAGCGCGGCGGCGTTCGGACGCGCCGGCGCGACGTCGCCGTATCGGCTGACCGTGGCCGTTTGCTTAAGGACCTCCTCGTATCGCACAGCGAAGG